>JAPKZQ010000030.1 GCA_026393675.1 Acidobacteriota bacterium
CTCGGTGAACGTCGAGGGAAGCCGTATGCGGGAAATCCGCACGTACGGTTTGACGAGGGGTTGCTGGTCCGTGCGTGATTCCACGGCGGACTGGGGCCTACTCCACCCGGCTTGCGTGAGCGGGGACGCGGAGGAACCGTCGTCCCGACGACACGGCGCGAGGGGCAAGTCACAAGAAGAGGCAGTCAGTTGTCGCTGGACAGCGGACGATAGCGGAAAGACGAAAGACAGACGCGAGAAGGGAAACAGACATGACACTGAAGAAGAGGTTGCTGGTAGTCGGCATGACGCTGGCCATCGCCGGCGTGGCGGTCGCGGCTACCGTCTCGCTTGGCGCCGCCGGCGAGAACGTCAATTATGCCGATCTCGCCAAGATCAAGGCTGAAGGCATGCAGCGCTCCCAGGTGATGGAACTCTGCAGCTGGCTGTCGGATGTCTATGCGCCGCGCCTGACCGGTTCGCCGATGGCACAGAAGGGCGCCGACTGGACCGTCGCGAAGATGAAGGAGTACGGCCTCACCAACGTGAAGATCGAACCGTGGGTCAACCGGAACGGGTTCGAACGCGGATGGACCAACGACAAGTTCTACATGGCATTCTCGTCGGCCGACGGGAAGTTCCCGATCCCGGGCACGCCGACGGCGTGGACGCCTGGTACCAACGGTCTGGTCACCGGCGGCGTCGTGCTGGTGGCGGCCACAACCGAAGAGGAGTTGGCGACATTCAAGGGCAAGCTGCGGGGCAAGTGGATTCTGACGCAGGCGGTGCCGGATGTGGCCGCGTACTGGGATCCGATTGCGAAGCGGTATACGACTGAGCAGTTGCAGACGATGGAATTGCAGACGCCGCCGCCTCTGGAATTCGGCGTCACGCCTCCGGGCGCTGGCCGTGGCGGTCCGGGTGGCGCCCCGCAGGCGGCACAGCCGGGGCAACGGGGCGCGGCAGCGGCACCCGCGCAGCCGGGACAGCGTGGCGCAGCAGCAGCTCCCGCAGCGACACCCGCGCAGCCCGCGCCGGCTGGCGGACGCGGCGGTCAGGGCGCGGCAGCAGCCCGCGCCGCCTTCTTCTTCGCCGAAGGCGCACTCGGGACGATCTCCACCGCGCCACGCGGTCACGGCATCTACACAATCGGCGGTAACCGCAACGCCGATCCGGCCGCCACGCTTCCGGCTGTCGCCATTGCCGCCGAGCAGTACAACCGCGTCGCGCGCATGCTCGCCAAGAACGTCGCCGTGACGATTGAGGCCGAGATCAAGAATACGTTTTATCCCAACCCGGCCGTCTTCAACATCGTCGGCGAGTTGCCCGGCACCGACAAGGCCGATGAGATCGTGATGCTCGGCGGTCACTTCGATACGTGGCATGCGGCAACCGGCGCCACCGACGACAACGTGGGTGTCGCGGCGATGATGGAGGCGATGCGCATCCTGAAAGCCACCGGTGTCAAGTTGCGCCGCACGGTGCGCATCGGATTGTGGGAAGGCGAAGAACAGGGGTTGATCGGCTCTCGCGAATACGTCGCCGCGCACTTCGCGAGCCGTCAGGCGTTGCCTGCCGCACCGGGTGCGCCGGCCGCTGGCGCCGCACCAGCCGGTGGCGGTGGACGCGGCGGCCCGCAAGGTCCGCTCGAACTCAAACCCGATTACGACAAGTTGTCGGTGTACTTCAACATCGACAATGGCACAGGCGCGCTGCGCGGCGTGTACCTGCAGGGCAACGAAGCGGTGGCGCCGATCTTCCGCGAATGGATGGAACCGTTCCGCGCTCTGGGCATGACGACGCTCACGATTCGGAGAACGAGCGGCACCGACCATTTGTCGTTTGATAACGTGGGCCTGCCGGGCTTCCAGTTCATCCAGGATGAGATCGAATACAACGCGATGACGCATCACACCAACCTGGATACGTACGAACGGCTGCAGCCGAACGACGTGACCCGGATGGCGACCATCGCGGCAGGCTTCGCCTATCTAGCGGCGAACCGCGACGAAAAACTCCCGCGCAATCCGCTGCCGCCGCCGGGACAGGGCGGCCGCGGACGCGGGGGACAGTAGGCAGACGGAATTCCAGCGTGCGCCGGAATGACGACTGACGGCGTTGGTCTCCAACCGCTTGGATCCAAAACCCGGGATCATGGAATTCCGGGCCGGGTCCATCGGCACACACACCAGGGAACGGCTCGGATTCCATGGTTTTCGGGCCGTTTCCCAACCGCCAGTTCAGGGTCTGCCGACGGCGCCTTGGGCACCCCGCTTGCAGGTCTATTGGCAGGTCCGGTCGTGCACTCGCGCCCGGCTAGACCGAACACAAGTTCGGGAAATCCTCGGAAATACGATAGATCCCCGCGCGAGCGCGGTTGGAACTATCGTTTCCGAAATCCCGGATCTTGTCGTATGGTATGGCCACCCCGGGAGGCGTCTCCCCTGCCGGGTCGGTCCGATCGGCCCCCTGAGGAGATATATTCTTCGCATTGCTCGTGGATGGATCACGCGTCCATCCACGAGAGGCCGGCCAACGCGGCTCGGGGCTCGCCGCGATCGTCTGGTCATTCCCCAGTTGAACCGCTGGTCTCTTGCCTGCGGTTCACGAGTGTTAATGTTTCGCGGAGGAGGGATTCATGATGGCTCGGTTATTTAGGGTCACGATGGCATTGCTGCTCGTGACTATGGTGGCGGCGCTCAGTCCGCTACCGGCATTCGCGCAAGGCAGTGCGACGTCAACGATCTCTGGCACCGTCACCGACTCGACCGGCGGCGTGGTGCCTGGCGCGGACGTGACGGCAAAGAACAACGCCACGGGCGTGCTGCTCAATGCCGTGAGCGGATCAAACGGATCGTTCACGATTCCGGCCGTGTCTACGGGCACGTACACCGTGACGGTGAAGCTGATGGGCTTTAAGACGGCGGTGCTCAATGAGGTCACCGTTACCAACGCCGGCCCGGCCAACGTCAAGGCCGTGCTCGAACTTGGCGGACTCGAAGAAACCGTCATCGTCGCCGGGGCGCAGGAGATCATCCAGACGCAGGCGACCTCGGTGGCCCAGACCCTCAGTTCGCGCCAGATCGCGAACCTGCCGGTGCCCGGACGCGCGGCGTTCGACATCGTCTCATACATGCCTGGCGTCACCTCGACCGATGGCAGCATCCGAGGATCCCAGGTCAACGGGCTGCCGCAGAGCGCGGTCAACATCACGCTCGACGGCATGAACATTCAGGACAACTACGCCAAGACGTGGGATGGGATGTTCACCCGCGTCAGCCCGCGCCTCGACGCGGTTGAAGAGGTGACCGTGTCGACTGCGGCGCAGGGCGCCGACATGGCCGGCCAGGGCGGCGTGCAGATCAAGTTCGTCACCCGCTCTGGGACGAACAAGTACCAGGGCAGCGCCTACTACTACCTGCGGCGCGACTGGATGAACACCAACACGTGGTTCAACCTCCACCGCAACGTGACGACCGCCGGCGTGCCGACGAACAAGGCGGTGCTCGCGCAGTACCAGCCTGGCGGCCGCTTCGGCGGTCCGGTCAGGATCCCGGGTCTGTACGACGGCCGCGACAAGTTCTTCTTCTTCGTCAACTACGAATGGGTCAGCTCGCCTGGCACGTCCACGAACACCCGGACGATCATGAGCCCGCTGTCGGAACAGGGGCAGTTCCAGTACTCCGGTGGGACGGTCAACTTGATGGCGCTGGCGGCAGCCAACGGCCAGACGGCCAGGATCGATCCCATCGTCGCCAAGTTGCTCGCCGATGTTCGTTCGTCGACGTCCGTGGGATCGGTCGCCGCGACCACCGATCCGCTGACGCAGGCGTTCACCTGGCAGCAGCCGACCAAGGGCACGACCAACTACCCGACCGTTCGCGTGGACTACAACGTGACGCAGAAACACCGCATCTCGTTCTCGTATACGCGGAACCACCTGATCTCGGACCCGGACACGACCAACAGCTACACGCGAGTTTATCCGGGATTCCCGGTGCATGGCCTGCAGGACTCGGTCCGTTACACGGGCCAGGTCAACCTGCGTTCGACGCTGACCAGCAACATGGTCAACGAGCTGCGGCTCGGCGCGACAGGCGGGGCGACCGCGTTCGCGCCCGACTTGGCCCCGGGCATGTTCAGCGGTCAGACGGTCGGTGACATGAACGGCTACAACATCCAGTGGAGTAATTTCAGGAGCATCGTCAACCCGGCTCCGCTCTTTGCCACTAGCTCGCGTGAGGGCAAGACAAAGGTCGTTGAGGACACGCTCAGCTGGATCAAGGGCGCCCACGCGATGAGCATGGGATTCGGGCTCACCATGGCCCAAATCTGGTATTACCAGCAGCAATACGTGCCGAGCCTCGCTCTCGGCATGACGTCGTCTGGCGACCCGGCCGACGCGATGTTCACGACGGCGAACTTCCCGGGGGCGTCGTCCACCGACATCAACAATGCCAGATCCCTCTACTCGGTGCTGACCGGTCGCATCTACAACATCAACCGCAACGCTCGCATCGCGGGTGACGGCACGACGTTTAACATCCTCGGCGCGAGCAATCAGCTGGGCAACCTGCCGCAGTACGGCCTGTTTTTCAGCGACTCGTGGCGGTGGAAGCCGAATCTCACGATCAATGCCGGGTTGCGGTACGACTGGCAGTTGCCGTTCTACGCGACCAACAACAGCTACTCGATGGCGACGATGGCCGACATCTTCGGCGTCACCGGCACGGGAACCGACCTGGTCGTTGGATCGACGGTCACTGGCCTCGGCAACCTGTTCAAGCCTGGCACGCTCCAGGGCACGGCGACGACGTTCAAGCAGCTCGAAAAGGGCAAGCCGGCGTATGCCACCGACTGGGGCAACCTCGCGCCCAGCCTCGGGGCGGCCTGGACCATCGGGTCCGAGAACGGCGTGCTCCACGCCATCTTCGGCAAGCACGGCGACTCGGTGATTCGCGCCGGGTACAGCGTGTCCTACCAGCGCGGCGGGATGAACGACTTCACGGGAATCTTTGGCAGCAATCCTGGGGTGTCCATCGACGCCACGCGCAACCAGACCAACGGCAACCTTGGAACGCTTCCGGTGCTGCTGACCGGCAGCGATCTGGGCGCGCCGCCCATCCCCCTGACGCGTGTGTTTCCGATGGCGGTGCCGACGGCCAGCTCGGATGCCTACGCCTTCGATCCGAACATCAAGACGCCGCATTCGATGTCGTGGTCAGTCGGCTGGCAGCGCGCGCTGTCGAAGTCGACGTCGGTCGAGGCGCGGTTCATCCACACGGCCAGCTACGCCACGTGGACGCTCGGCAACCTCTCGAACATGAACTACAACGAACTCAACATCCTCGATAACGGGTTCTTCAACGAGTTCAAGGTGGCGCAGGCCAACCTGCAGGCCAACATCACGGCCGGCAAGGGCAACACCTTCGCCTACACGGGAGCAGCCGGCACCGCACCGCTGCCCATCCTGCTGTCGTACTTCAACGGATCGAGCGCGTCGACCGATACGACCAAGTACTCGGGCTCCAACTGGACCTCGTCGTCCTACCTGACGTCGTTGTACCCGTTGAATCCGAATCCGTATACGATTCCCACCTCGATCAGGGGCAACGCGACGATGCTGGCCAGCGGCGTCGCTTCGGGGCGTCCGGTCAACTTCTGGGTTGCCAACCCGGATGTGCGCAACGCCTATGTGGCCACCAACGGACCGGACACGTCGTACAACGGTATCCAGCTGGTGTTCAACCGCCGGTTCGCCAAGGGCCTCATGCTGCAGGCCAACTACACCTACGGGAAGGGAAACCAGTTCCAGTTCTACTCATTCCACAAACCGTGGGTGGAAACCGAACAGAACTACTCGAATTCGGGTGGCGGCAACGCGACCGGCAACGTCCGGCACGTGGTGACAGCCAACTGGATGTATGAACTGCCGTTCGGCCGGGGCAAGGCGGTGGGCGGCAACGCGGGTCCCATCCTCAACCGGATCATCGGCAATTGGAGTCTCCAGGGTGTCGTGCGCCTGCAGAGCGGACGCATGATCGACTTCGGGAACGTCCGGCTCGTCGGCTTCACGAAGACCGAGCTCCAGAACATGTTTAAGATCAGGATGACCGTGGATCCGAACAACGCATACCGGACACTGGTGTTTATCCTGCCGCAGGACATCATCGACAACAGTATCAAGGCGTACAGCATCACCGCCACCGGCTACGGCACAGCGGGCGCGCCGACCGGCCGGTACTTCGCGCCGGCCAACGGCCCGGATTGCATCGAGTCGATCGCTGGATGGGGCGACTGCGGCGCGCGCAGCGTCATCATCACCGGGCCGAAGGTGATCCGCGTCGACATGAACCTGGTGAAGCAGCTCGCGCTGGTCAAGGGCATCGCGCTCGAAGGCCAGTTGCAGGTGTTCAACGTGTTCAACCGCGTGAACTTCAACCCGGTCAGTGGCGTTGGCGGCAGCACCACGACCAACTACGAGGTGACAAGCGCCAACGACCAGTCGCGGACGATGCAGATGGCGATCAGAATCAGTTGGTAGCGGCAACGGCGTAGCGCTTCGACTCGCAAGTACGATTGCATGTTCTTGCGACCCGATCCGGTAAGAAATGCTCGCTCAGCGCTACGTCCTGAGTGAGTAGGTTCGTGACCGGACGCACGAATCGAAGGGCGTAGCGGGCATCGGAGCCCGCAGGGCCAAACCGCTCATGTTCGTGGACCCGGCCGGAACGTATCCCGGCCGGGTCTTTTTTTCGCGCGAGCATCAGACGGCTGCGCCCTATCGCTCGTGGCGCGTTAACTCGGCGATCGCGCCGCGAACCATTTCGTTGGCGGGATTGATGCGCAGTGCCTCCCGGAAGGCCTTGACGGCCTCCTCGGTGCGACCCGTCTTCGCCAGGGCCACGCCGAGATTGACGGCTGCGTCCTCGAAACCCGGACGCAACCGCATCGCCTCGGCAAACGCAGCGGCGGCTTCCTCGTATCTTCCCTGCCGTGCATAGACCATACCCAGGCACCCCCTTGCGTCAGCCGACGCCGGATCGAGCCGCACCGCTTCGTCGCACGCACGTCTGGCTTCCGTGGGCCTGCCCTGTTCGAGCAGCGCCAGCCCGAGGTTGGTGCGCGCCAGCACGTGGCCGGGCTCGAGGTGCAACGCCTCGGTGTACTGGGCAATCGCCTCGTCGAGCTTGCCCTGCCTGGCCAGGACCGCTCCAAGACCTACGCGGGCCCCCACATGGCGCGGGTTCAACCGCACGGCGAACGCGTACTGCGTGCCGGCTTCGGCGACCTGACCCTTCCGCATGCGCAAGAAGCCCAGGTTGTAGTAATACTCGGCCCCGGCCGGCGCGATCCTGATCGCTTCTTCGTACTGTCCAATCGCTTCGTCTAGTCTGCCCTGGCTGGCCAGCCACTCCCCCAGACCCGCGTGCGCCCGGTGATTATCGATCGTGACCTCGACTGCCCGCGTCCACAGCGCCTGGCTGTTCGCCCAGTGCCGGACTTGCGCGTGGGCCGCAACGGCGCACAGCATCACCACGACGATGGCCGCCGTGGCGAGTGCGACACGGGGCACGCGCCATCTTGCCAACAGGTCGGGAACACCCCACGACGCGATCAGGAAGACACCGATGAGGGGCACGTATGTGAAGTGGTCTGCCATCAACTGGTCGCCAGCCTGAAACAACCCGATGACCGGGAACAGCGTCACGAGATACCACAACACGCCCACGAGGACGTACGGATGGGTGCGCGCCGTTCTCGCGGCAGCCACGATGGCGCACGCCAGGCCAGCCGCTGCCACGAGCACCAGGCGCCAGTCGGGCAAGGCCGATGGGTAGGGGTAGAACGCGGCCAGGTTGATCGGGACGATGGTGAGGCCGAGATACGCGACGTATGACAGCACGGCATGCGACACGCGGTATGGCAGCGGGAGCGCCGCGAGTCCGCCGATGGCCCCAGCCTGCTGTTGCACGATGAAGGTCGCCACGCCCGATGCGAGAGCGACCACCAGGAGCGGGACTTTCTCGGCGAGGAGCCTACCGATCACCGCCCGCCCACCGTCGCTCGCGGCCCGGGTTCCTGGTGCTGTCGCGGCGCGAATCGGCCAGCGGCCGAGCGGCCACACGTCGAGCAGCAGCAGCACGAGCGGGAGCGTCACGATCATCGGCTTGGCTGCCAGCCCCAGCGCGAAGGCGCCGAGCACGGCGAGGTAGCGGCCCCAACCCGGCATCCGCACGTAGCGGAGGTAGGCGCCAAGCGTCACCATCCACAAGAAGGTGCTCAGTACATCCTTGCGCTCCGCGACCCAGGCCACCGACTCGACATGCAGCGGATGCACCGCGAAGAGCGCCGCCACGAAGGCGCTCCGCCAGCGCGCGCCGGTCATCTGCCGCAACAGCGCGAACAGGAAGAGCGTATTGGCCACGTGCAGGAGCAGGTTCGTGAGGTGGTGGCGTCCCGCATCCACGCCGTAGAGGCTCACATCCAGCATGTGCGAGAGCCACGTGAGCGGATGCCAGTAGAAGTCGCCGCCTGTCGTAAATGCCCACACCACGTTTGGCCAGGTCAGCCCGCCGAGCACGTGCGGGTTATTCGTGATGTACCAGGGATCGTCCCAGGAGACAAACTCGTAGCTCCACACCGGCGCGAACACGGCGACGGTGGTCGCGGCCAGGGCCACCGCGATCCAGGCGACGCGGCCATCCTGCGCGCCGCGGAGTGCATGAGTTTGGATCCAGGCGTCAGAAGAATGGACCACAACCAGGGAGGCCCTCCCGGACCGGTCCCGCGAACCCCTGTGAAAGTTCATATTCCTTGTCGCTGCGCCAACGCGTCACCGTCCCGATTGCAGCAGGCGCGATACCTCTCGCCGCTGGTTCGCATGGAGAGCCTGCGGCGCGGTCCGTAGAAACTGGTCGAGATACGGACGCGCTGCATCCATTCGACCATCGCGCGCCAGATTGACTCCCAGGTTGTACAGCGCCTCGTAGTTGGTCGAATCGAGTTGGACGGCGCGCGTCCAGGCCTCGTACGCGGTCTTGCGATCACCGCTTTGGAGGGCGGTGGTGCCGACGCCGGCGTGCGCACGCGACGAACCCGGCGCAACCTCGACCGCGCGATCGAAGTACTTCTTCGCGCCGCGGACGTCACCCTGCTCGAGCGCGAGCACGCCCAGGTTCTCGAGCGGAGCGCTGCTCCCCGGCATGACCGCGAGCAGGCGCTCGAACACGCGCCGCGCGTCCTGGGCGCGGCCGCCGCGCGCCAACGCAATGGCCAGCGCGTTCAATGTGTCGGCGTCCGCGGCCGGATTGCGCGCCAACGGATCGAGGATGCGGATCCCTTCCGCAATGTGGCCCGTGTCGGTGAGGTATTCGCCGAGCTGCGCGAGCGCTCGCGGGTCGGTCACGCCGTGCGCAATCGCGCGACGCAGCACCTCGACGGCGCCCGCAGCGTTCCCTTCCTGCCACAAGATGAACGCCAGATGGCGATACGCGACGCCCATGTCGGGGCGACGATCAATCACCTGTCGATAGATGTCCGCAGCCTCTGCGGCGCGCCCGTCGATGAAGGCATTGACAGCCCGGTGGATGGCGCTGTCGAGATCCACCAGCCGTTTCGGATCATCGGCCTCGGAGTACCGCGCCTTGGCAGGCGCCTCGCCGGAGACATACCCAAGCGCGCGCAGCCGGGCGGCTGCCTCCGAATCTTCCGTCACGCGCTGGCCGGGCAGCGCCGGTTTGAACGCGCCCAACGCGGCGGCGAGCATCCGATCGCGCTCCGGCGAGCGGCCGGCAAGGTTCAACCGCTCCGCGGGGTCGCTCGCCAAGTCGTACCGCTCGGCAATGGGCAGGTCGATAAACTTGTCACGACCCACCAGCACGCCGGTGAGCGGCGCCCATCCGTGATTGAGCATCCCCGACATGGCCTCGAAGTACGTGGCGCGCGGCGGCGATCCCGCATCCCGCTCTTCGCGGGGGAGCAGCGTTCGACCGGGAAGATCGGACGGCACCATCTGGCCGACCGCGTCGAGGATGGTCGGCAGGATGTCGACATGGCGTGCGGCGACCGATGAGACCTCACCCGTACGGGTCCGCCCCAACGACGACACCACGGACGAATCGGACGTTGCACCACCCACTTCCGCGATGATCAGTGGAATCCGCAGGGTGGATTCATAGGCGAAAATCCCGTGTGCTTCCTCTCCATGATCCCCGAGTCCCTCGCCATGATCGCCGGTCACGATGACCAGCGTCGGCCGCGCGGAGCGCCGCACATCGTCCAGCAACGGCGCAAGCGCTGCGTCGGTCGCCGCCACTTCGCCGTAGTAGGGTTGCCCGGCGTACTGCGTGTCGAAGGGCGGAGGCGGTCGATACGGCGCATGCGGATCGAACACGTGAACCCACACGAACCACGGCTGGGCCCTCTGCTCGCTGCCGTTCGCCCTTTGCCCTTCCCCTGCTGCCCTGCCCGCCCTGCCTGCGATCCAGTCCCGCGCCAGCGGCACCACCGCGGACGCCGGCCGCTCGGGCATGTTGAAGTCGGTCAGCCCGTGCTCGTCACCGAAGCGATCGTCGTAGACCTCGAATCCGACGTTCAACCCGAACCGGGAATGCAGTGGAAATGCGGCGACAAACGCCGCTGTCGCGTAACCGGCCTGCTTGAGCATGGTCGCCGCCGTACGCGCATCGCGAGGCAGGCGATATCCGCTGTTGTCCCGGAGGCCGTGCTGAAACGGATACTCGCCCGTGAGGATGCTCGCGTGCGACGTCAGCGTGAGCACGGCATGCGCGTGCGCGAAATCGAAGCGGACGCCCTCGACCGCAAGCCGGTCGAGCGCCGGCGTCACCGCCGGTCCGCCGTACGCACTGAGCGCGTCCGCCCGAAGCGTGTCAATGGTGACGAGGAGAACATTCTGGCCGCCGATCCGACGCAGATCGGCCTGCGATCGCCCTGACCGCAAGAAGACAGCCGCGAGTGCCGCGAGAATGACCATCGCGGCCCCGGCGGCCACGACAAACCTCGGCCCCCTCTTCTTAGCGCCTTCGTGTCTTCGTGATGGCATGTCTTACCACTGTGCCAACGCAACCACCAGCAGCACGCCGTCGTGCGTGCCCATCCAGGCGCCCGTCATGTCGAAGGATCCGGTGGGCGGACGCTAACACCTCGACCTCGTGGCGTCAACCGGATGTTCGGATGTTGTCACGGACAGCATTTTGTATCCACCCAACACGCCTGGCGCCACGGCAGAACAGGAGTATCATCGGGCCGTGCATTTCAAGCAATCCGGCCACACTGCCGCCATTCTGGTGTTCCTGGCCCTGTTTGTGACCCCGGCGGCTTGGGCCGCAGGTCCGGCCCCACAGAGCCCGGCCCGCCCGGGCGGGCCGCTTGTCACCGTCGACTTCCGGGCCGTGACGGGCGATTCCAGCCCGCTGATCGATCTGAAGGTTGCGGATGTGACGTTGAAGGTGGATGGACGCGAGCGGGAGATCCGCTCGTTCGAACTGATCCAATCTCGCGGCAAGTCCGGGGGCGCCGCTCGGGCCGCGATCCCGGCTCCGTTTGCGACCAATGCCCTTGCCACCCGACGCCGCGACACGCTGTTGGTCATCGACGACGAGTCGATTCAGCCAGGCGCCGAACAAACCGTCAAACTCGCGGCCGAGCAGTATCTGAGCAGCCTCGCTGCCGGAGATCGCGCGGGCGCCTTGACGGTGCAGGGCAGCGGCATCAACATGGGCTTGACCGACCAGCACGCCGCGATCCGATCGGCTCTGGCCGGCATGGTCGGCCGGGGGCGTCGTGCCGAAGCCGACGAGGACTCGGCGTGTCGGACACGCCGGGTTCTGGATGCCCTCGTCAGCGTCGCCGGCAACTTCCCGCCGGGCGGCGCGCCCGTCACGGTCCTCTTTTTCTCCACCGGGCTGACGGCTCCCGGCGTCGCGACACTGGCCACCATGCGCTCGAACTCGGTGAGCAATCCCACCGGCATGTGTGAAATCCAGGCCAGGGACTACCAGCAGCTCCAGGCGGCCGCGCTCACATCGGCTGTCAACATCTACGTCGTCGATGCGGCGGATACCTCGGCGTCGTCGCTGGGCGCCTCGAACAGGTTGCAGGCCGGGCTCGAACACCTGGCCGGGGTGGGCGGCAACCGACTGATTCAGCCGATCAGGAACGGCGAGCGCGACATCGCGCGCGTGGTCCGCGAGAATTCGGTGTGGTACCGCGCCGCGTTCGAACCCGACACCGCCGAGCGCAACGGCTCGACCCATCGCGTGGAACTGCAGGTCAAGCGGAGCGGCGTCGATGTCAGCGTGCGGCCGATGGTGCTGATTCCAAAGGCCGGAGGCCAAGCCGCCGCCGCCAAGGCGCCGGCGGCGCGCGACATGCTGCGAGAGGCGAAGGGGTGTCGCGACCTGGAACTCCGGGCGGCCGCGTTCGCCTCGCGGGAGGCCGGAACCGATAAGATCAAACTCGTCGTGCTGTTCGAGCCTGTTGACCCGGCGGTGGTGCTGAAATCGGCTGTCGTGGGGCTATACGACCAGAAGGGCAGGCTCACGGTGCAGGGAACGGCCGAGGCCGCCAATCTCGTGCGCAAGCTTCCCACGATCGCACTTCTCGCGAGCCCCGGGGTCTACCGGATGCGCGTGGCCGCGACCGACGCCTCTGATCGCGGCGGAACCGTCGATACCGACGTGACGGTGGCACTGACGCGCGCCGAGCCGCTGCAGCTGGGCTCGCTTATTCTCGGCCTTGCCGAGGCCGGGTCGTTTACCGGGCGGTTGACGTTCACCACCGAGCCGCTCGCTATCGGCTACCTGGAGGTCTACGGCGTTGGCAAGGCCGCGCAGTTGTCGGCCTCCGTGGATGTCGCGGAATCCGAGGACGGGCCGCCATTGGTTCAGGGGTCCACGAAGATCGTGGGCGAGGGCACCGATGACGCCCGTGTGATTCTCGGTGGCGTTCCGATTGGGCCGTTCCCGCCTGGGGACCTCCTGGTTCGCCTGGTCGTCAGCCTCGATGGGAAACCGGTCGGGCGTGCGATTCGTACGTTGCGAAAAGGCGAAGGGCGTTGAGCGCAGCCCTGGGATCGCCGGGCTCCAGCCCGGCATATAGGGTCTCTGGCTGACTTCTCGCTTTTTTCTTGTCACAGTCACCGCATCTGCCGTATGGTAAGCCCATTAATTCTGTTGTTTCATAATTGATTCACCGCCCAAGCCCTCCTAATTCCTCTGATTGGGGGCGAAACGCGCAATTCGGGTTCACGGTGGCGTTCCGGATAACGGGATCTGGACTCGTGTGCTCGCGGCGCGTTCGGCGGATCCGAACACTTGGATGCGCATGGGGTCCCGTGGATCCGGACGCTTGAATTTGCAACCGGTCCCGCGATCGTGTTTGTTGATTATCGAAGGATTCTGTCGAGTTCTGGCTGGCATGGCGACTGCACCGGATTGCGGCGGCGTTCAGCCACAGGCTCGTACAATAAGCTCGTTGTCGTCGGACTGAGTCGGACGAGCCGTGTTGTCGGCACGGCGCGTGGGGGTCGAAAAGAACAGTGGTCTTATTCGGCTGCGGGTCCAGGAGGAGGATTTCATGAGACGTAGTGTTGCTGTGGTGATGTGGGCCATGGTGCTGGTGGCCATGGTCATGGTGGCCAGTCCACCCGTGTTTGGCCAGAGCGGTTCGAACACGACGACGCTGTCGGGGTTGGTCGTTGACGCTCAGGGCGGTGTGATCCCGGGCGCTGACGTGGTGGGAAAGAACAACGCCACCGGCGCGACCGTCCGTGGGGTCACGGATGCGGCCGGTCGGTTCGTGCTTCCGCAGGTGCCTCCCGGCACCTACACGGTGACCGTCGCTCTCATGGGGTTCAAGACGGCCGTCGCGCCTGACGTGCAGGTGGTCTCCGCGACGCCGGCGTCGGTCAAGATGACGCTCCAGGTTGGCGGACTCGAAGAAACGGTTGTCGTGACCGGCGCCACCGAGATCGTGCAGACTCAGAGCGCGACCGTGTCGACCACCGTCGCGATCAAGCAGATCCAGCAACTGCCGGTCATCTCGCACACCGCGCTCGACTTCCTGGTGAGCCTGCCGGGCGTCGAGACCACGGCCCTCAACTTCCGCGGGTCGACCATCAACGGCCTGCCGACCAGCGCGATCGA
The DNA here is from genome assembly GCA_026393675.1 of Acidobacteriota bacterium. NCBI lineage: Bacteria > Pseudomonadati > Acidobacteriota > Acidobacteriota bacterium. Next base: position 14,148 of record JAPKZQ010000030.1, read on the forward strand.
CATCACGCTCGACGGCATCAACGTGCAGGACAAGCGCGGGACCGAGGGGATGTTCATGTACATCCGCCCGATGATGGACTCGGTCGAGGAAGTCACGATTTCGACGTCGAACGCGAATGCCGGGGCCACTGGGGCGGGCGGCGCGACCATCAAGATGGAGACCCGGTCGGGCTCGAATCGGTTTACCGCATCGGCGTACAACACCTGGCGGAACCAGGCGGGCACCGGTGACGCCGACACGCTCACTCGGGCGAAGCATCCCGGCTGGCTCTGGGGCCTCAACACCCCGTACTGGTTCAACATCCGGGATATTCCCAAGACGGCCGCAGGCGACTACTACATCTCTGACGTCCGGGTGCAGACGCCCGGTTTCCGGCTGGGCGGCCCGATTTTCAAGGACAAGCTGTTCTACTTCTTCAACTACGAAGTATTCCTGTTGCCCCAGTCCATTCCCCGCACCCGCTATGTCCTGAACACGTCCGCGCAGGCCGGCCTGTTCACCTACCCGGCGGTTGACGGAAGGGGGAACGTGACGGTCAACCTGTACACGATCGCGGCGGCCAACGCGCAGACGACGACGCCGGATCCGGCCCTCGCGAAGCTCCTGACCGACATCCGGACGGCCATCACCGGGACGGGAGGCATTACCGCCTACGACCAGAACGTGGATAAGTTCGACTACGCTCCCAGTTCCACGCAGTTGCGGAAGTTCCCGACCGTGCGGATGGACTACAACATCACCAACGCGCACCGGATCTCGTTCACCTACCGGTACAACAAGTTCGACTCCACCCCGGACTTCCTGAACAGCGCCGAACCGCGGTACCCGGGCTTCCCGAACACGGGCGGCCAGGTCTCCGGCCGCTACATGTGGCAGACCAGCCTGCGGTCGACCCTCGGCAAGAGCATGGTCAACGAATTGCGCGTGGGCGCGCAGGACGCGACGGGCCTTGGGACCGTCTTCGGAGACGGGGTCAACTCCGGGCAGTTCAACTGCTCGGGCATCGGCTGCCAGGCCTCCGGGGGCGTGGGCTACAGCTTCGGGTTCCCGTCGACGACGTCGTCCGCTTTTCCGGTGAGCCTCTCGAGCGCCACCGCCTACGGTTCGCTAAGCGCCGGCGTAGCCAATCAGAGGTCGATTGAGGACAACTTCACGTGGCTGAGGGGTAAGCACAGCCTGAGTTTCGGCGGGTCGTACGGCGTCACCGCTATGCGGAACTACGGCGAGACGCCGTTTCAGACGAGTCTGACGTTTGGCACCGGCTCGACCGACACGGTCGCGTACGCCATGCTGGATCCCACCACCACGAACTTCCCCGGCGGCATCAACTCGACGTACGCCACCTATGCCCGAACACTGTATGGCTTCCTCACGGGCCGCGTTAATGGCATCGCCTCGACGTACTACCTGCAGCCGGACGGCACCTACATCGCCAACGGCGTTCGGACAAACGCGACCACCGCGAAGGACCTTGGGCTGTTCGCCAGCGACGCGTGGCGGTTGAAGCCGAACCTCACGCTGACGCTCGGCGTCCGCTACCAGGTGCAGCTCCCGATGACGACCGACGGCCTGTATTCGCGGCCGCAGACGTGGCAGATGGTCTACGGGGCCACCGGCGCCGGAACGGGTCTCTACGGTTCGGGCAACCTCTACAAGCCAGGCACGTTGACCGGCACCGCGCCGGTGGTCGTGCCGTATGAAAACAACCGGCCGGCGTACAACACCGACTGGAACAACGTCGCGCCGAGCGTCGGGTTTACGTATCGGCCCAACCTCAAGTCGTCGTTCCTGAGCACGATCCTGAGCAACGACCCGGTGTTCCGCGGCGGGTACGCGATTACGTACACCAGGTTGGGCACGGGATTCTTCGACTCCAACTACTCGGGCAACCCCGGCCGCAGCCGGGCGGGCGCCCGCTCTTCCACGGCCGGCACCCCGCTGCTCGGCTTCGACGGCTGGCCGGTGCTGCTGCGCGACGGGGCCAAGATGTACCCGTCGGCGGCGCCGGCTCCGCTGACCGGCAATTGGTCGCTCACGCCGGCCATCAACGAGTCGATCGACATCCACTATCCAAACTGGCCGGTCCCCTCGACCCACCAGTACAGCTTCGGGATCCAGCGCGAACTCGGCAAGTCGATGGCGCTCGACGTCCGCTACGTCGGCAACATCAACGTGGGCGGCTGGACCACCTGGAATATGAACGGCAGCGCCCAGTGGAGCATGCTCAAGGGCGAGAACGGGTTCTACGACGAGTTCCGGTTAGCACAGGCCAATCTCCGGGCGAACATCCTCGCGGGCAATGGCAACACGTTCGCCTACACTGGCGCCGCCGGCACCTCGCCGCTCCCGATCTTCCAGGCCTACTTTGCCGGCACTCCATTGACATCGGCGGCAAACCAGGTTCCGGCCAACTACACCTCGGCGAACTACAAGGCTTCGTCTTGGTACAACTCGCTCAGCATGTACAACCCGAGCCTCACCGGGATTTCAGGCACCGGCACGAGCGGGTTGCAGAACTCGATTACCACCGGGACGGGCCTCGATGCCAACCGCATCGCGGCCGGCCTGCCGGTCAACTTCTTTATGGCCAACCCGGCCCTGGCACTGGGGAATTCCTATCTGGAGACGACGGCGGGCAACACCAGGTACAACTCGATCCAGGTTGAACTGCGCCGCCGGATGAGCAGCGGGTTCCTCATCACGGGCAACTACACCTACCAGTTCAGCCGGCAGACCTGGACGCAGCGGTCGCTGCGCGAAGACTGGTTCTACATTCCCAGCGGCGGCGGCGCGGACCACACCCTCAAGGCAAACTGGGTGTACGAGCTGCCGTTCGGTCGCGGCAAGGCGTTTGGCAGCGGCGCCTCGCGTCTTGTGGATGGCTTCATCGGTGGATGGGAAATTGACGGCGTCGCCCGTATCCAGAGCGGCCCGAAGTTCAACTTCGGCGGCTACCGCCTGGTCGGCATGACCGACAAGCAGCTCCAGGACATGTTCAAGTTCTACCATGTGATAGATGCGGCGGGCCTCGAGCGCATCTACATGCTTCCGCAGGACGTGATCGCCAACTCGATCCTGGCGCTCTACACCCAGTCGGCGACCACCGCGACTGGGTACTCTGGAACGCTCCCAACCGGTGCGTACCTGGCGCCGGCCAGCGGTCCGGACTGCGTGCAGTACTTGGCCGGCCAGTGCCCGGGCACGGCGACCACGCGGCTCATTACCGGGCCGAAGTTCTGGAAGGTCGACCTCACGTTCGTGAAGCGGATTTCGATGTGGAAGAACCTGCGGCTCGAAGCCCGCATGGATCTCTTCAACGTGTTCAACACGATCAACTTCACGCCGACGGGCCCGTCCAGCGTGACCTCCACCACCGGCATGGGCAGCAGCGTGACCTCGTGGCAGGTCGTCTCCGCCGCCAATGACTCCAGCAACTCGCAGGATCCGGGCGGCCGGATCACGCAATTCGGATTGCGAATCACCTGGTAGCCGCAGCGGTGTAGCGGGCATCGGCGCCCGCAGGGCCAAACCGCCTGCTTTCGAGGACCCGGCCGGGATGACTCCCGGCCGGGTCTTTTTTTTCGTCCGGCTGCTTGGTCTCGCTCCCGACAGCGTCTTGCCATAAGGCAGGCGAGTCTTACGAGGTTCGTGTAGAATCTACCCTTCTTCCTTCTCAGGGCCCTTCTTGTTCCCCTCATCACAATGCCGGGCATGGATTCGTGACGCTCTCCAAGATCTGGTGTAACGCCTTTGATTGTGCGCACATGCGCGGACACGGGTAATCTCCACTGCACACCTGAGCCACCGCCTGGGCGGCTGACGCACACGGCAATAACTCTCATTCCATCAACCACTTAGCCAAACAGGGTGCCACCCCGTTGGCATGGCCCTTCCCTTGCAACATGGTCTACAAGATATGAAGGGATGCACTTACGCCATGACTGATCCTGTCGGAGCCCCCGCGGGCAATCGCCTCCAGGTTGATGCCGAGTTGTTCCGCACGCTCGTTGAGACCATGACGGACGCCATCGCGGTGCTGAGCCCTGATGGCATCGTCCAGTACAGCAGCCCGGCGAGCGAGCGGCTCAGTGGTTTTCCACAGTCCGAACGCATCGGACGTCACGTGCTGGTGCACGTGCACCCAGACGATGTACCGCGGCTGGCGGAACTGATCGCGCGAGCGCGCCGTGAACGTCTCCCATTCGAACGGGTCGAATACCGGCTCCGGCATACGGACGGGTCGTGGCGATACATCGAAAGTCAGGGCCGCAGCATGCGGCCGGCCGACCCGGATGCCTTCTGGGTGGTGGTCTCGCACGATGTCACGCACCGGCATGTGGCCATGCAGGCATTGCGCGAATCCGAGCAGCGTTTCGAATCGCTGGTGCAGCACGCCGCATTCGGCATCTACCACACCACGAAGGACGGGCGGTTCCTCGACGCCAATCCCGCACTGGTCCGCATCCTCGGGTACGAGTCGCTCGACGAAGTGCTGACGCTGAACATCACCACCGATGTCTGGTTGGACTCGTCTCAGCGTGAAGGGTTATTGCCAGATCCGTCCGGCGCCACGAAGGAGGTGGAGGTGCAGTGGAAGCGGAAGGATGGCTCGCCGATCACCGTCCGGCTGCGCGGCCGCGCCATCGGCGGGGATCCGGTGGTGTACGAGACGTTTGCCGAAGACGTCACCCAGCATCGCATTCTCGAGGAACAGTTCCGGCAATCGCAGAAGATGGAGGCCATCGGTCGACTGGCCGGCGGCATCGCGCACGACTTCAATAACCTGCTCAGCTCCATCCTCGGATATGCCGAGCTGTTGACCGAGCAGATCCCGGTCGGCGACCCGCGGCTCGACGATGTGAAGGAAATCCGGAAGGCGGGCGAACGCGCCGCGGCGTTGACGCGCCAGTTGCTGGCCTACAGCCGGAAGCAGGTGCTGCAACCGCGCCAGATCGATCTGAATCACGTGTTGACCGGTCTCGACGGCTTGCTGCGCAGCACAGCAGGACGCGACGTCGACGTGCAGATCCACCTGGAGGACGGGCTCCCGAAAATCACGGCCGACCCATCGCAGATCGAACAGGTCATCACCGACCTGGTCGTCAACGCCCGCGACGCGATGCCGGACGGCGGGAAGCTTGAGATTGAAACGGCCACGGGCGTACTGGACGCCTCTTCGGCCAGCCGCCGGCCCGTCGTCGTGCCGGGACAGTATGTGATGCTCGTTGTGAGCGACACGGGCAAGGGCATGGATGCCGACACGAAGGCCAAGCTGTTTGAGCCCTTCTTCACGGCGAAGGATCGGGGACGAGGCAGGGGGCTCGGACTCGCGACGGTGTACGGAATCATCAAGCAGAGCGGGGGGTACATCTGGGCCTACAGCCAGCCTGGCATGGGCACCACGTTCAAGATCTTTCTGCCGGCCGCGACGTCGACGGGGATCGTGGTGCCGGCGAGCACGGCGCCAGTTCCACAGGACGGGAGCGAGACTATTCTGCTCGTGGAAGACGACGAACCGGTGCGCGAACTGGCTGGCCGGGTGCTCCGCAGATTCGGCTACCAGGTGCTGATGGCCGGCAACGCCGCGGAAGCGGAAAAGGTCTTCGAACGCCACGCGGATCAGATTCAACTGCTTCTGACCGATATCATCATGCCGCAGACGAGCGGGCTGGAGCTGGCGGGCCGTCTCAAGGCCCTCAAGCCCGGCCTCCACGTCGTCTACATGTCGGGCTTCACCGAGGACGCGTTTGCCAATCGAGGTCCGTTCGATCCCAAGGTGACACTCATCAACAAACCATTCACGCCGGAGCTGCTGGCGACCAGGATTCGCCAGGCACTGGATCGGGGATGATCAGCGACAATTTGATCTGCACACCCGGCAAGAAACATCCGACGCCGAACAGGGCCTGATGCCGAGCGCGGCACAATCTCGCATCGTGGATGTTCTTGTCGGCAAGCGCGCGCGTTCTGTATAATAACAAGTCCCGGTCGTTGAGACCGGGGCCGCCGACACGACCTGCGGTCGGCGATGACACTTCAGAGTGGGCCGCTAGCTCAATTGGCAGAGCAGCAGACTCTTAATCTGCGGGTTGAAGGTTCGATTCCTTCGCGGCTCACCAGCCTTCGCTCGGCTTCGGATTCCATCACACTCCTCGCCGAGCTTCGGCTGGCTTCGCCAGCTCGTCCACTTCCACATCGACAGTGACGAACACAGGCGAAGGCTGCGCGCCGAAGCGACGGGAGGACTGGCTCAAGCCGGACCGTCGCGAAGGCGGACCTCACCCACCGCCGTTCCATCCACCGATCGCCTACGCGCTAGAGGGGGCGTCCCGGCCCGCGTCTGCTAGCGATTCCTGGCGGTCGCGGCCCGGTACGATGCGAGCCGCGCACGGAGATCATCGACCAGTTGCCGATCGCCGGTCTTCACGGCCACGTCCAACGCCCGTCGTGTCGACTCGATCGCATCCGCGATTCTACCCGTCCGCGCATAGATCAGGCCGAGGAGCTCGAGGACCCGCGGGTTCTGTCCATTCGAGAGAGCTACTGCCTCCTTGGCGTGCGGAAGGGCCTCTTGTGGTCGGCCTGCCATGAACAGGGCGAAGGACAGACTCGTTCGTGCCTGGGCGTCCCGCGGAAGGCTCTGGACGGACTTGAGCAGGAGTGGAATGGCCTCACTGATCCTGCCACTCTGGCTCAGCACGCTGCCGAGACCCGCTTGCGCCTCGGGGTAATCGGGACGCAGGGCCAAGGCCTTCTTGAACTCGCTGACGGCGTCACCCGCCTGGCCGCTCTGGGCCAGGGCCGACGCCAGGTTGAGGTGCGCATAGGGGTAGTCCGGGCTCAAGCTGATCGCGGTGCGGAACTGCGCCGTCGCATCCGCCACGCGTCCCGCTGCGACGAGCGCAATGCCGTAGCTGTTGTGGACCTCCGCGTCGCCCGGGCTCGACTCCACGGCCTGCCTCAGGAGCGACAGCGCCTCCTCGCTCCGACGGGCGTCCAGCGCCTCTGAAGCGAGATCGATGAGGCGGTAGTACTCGGCGACCGGCGCGTCAATCTTGAGCAGTCCGCCGGGCGGGATGTTCACGAACTCGGGGAGGTTCACCGCGCGGTTGGCCGCGGTGCTGTTCTCGACCACGATCGCCGGCGTGTCGTTGCCTTCGGCGTCGATGTGCGTGAGGAACATCTCGGTGTACGGCGAGCGGCTCTTGGAGGAAAAGACCATCCAGCGTCCGTTGGGGGAGAAGCTGTGCCAGGAGTTCATCAGCCGAGTGTTTGCGCGCATCTGGCGCGCTTGGCCGCCCTCGGCTGGAACGATGTAGAGCCTTCCGTCAGGACGCATCAGCAGTCCATTGTGCGCCTGCACGAAGACGATCCAGCGTCCGTCGGGCGAGATCTTCGGGAAGCTGTTGCTCATGCCGTTGGCCGAGGCGCCCGCGATCGGCGTGGGCTTGCCCCCCTGGCCGTCGTTGAACGGGATGCGGTAGAGGTCGTACTGGATCTGCGTCTCGTTGGGATCGTTGGCGTAGGTGGCCAGCTGGTCCCCCGGCGGATACGACGCGCGCGCCTTGGCGCGAGCGAATACCAGGAACTTCCCGTCGGGGCTCCAGGTGGCACCGGTATGGACGTAGCTCGGGTCGTCGGCGCCGGGCAGCGGCTTCAGCATGCCGGTGGCCTTGCTGTACCAAGCCAGGATCCCGCGCGTCGGGTAGAACACCTGCAGGAAACGGTAGTCCGTGAAGTTGGCCACGTAGTAGTTCTGGCGCAGGTCGTCGGGACTCAGCCGGCGCTGGTAGTCGGTTTGGCCGCGGCCGGGATCGCTCATCATCGTCACCACGTAGCGGCCGTCCGGCGAGACCTGCGACATGAAGGCCACGCGCAGCTTGCCGCCCAGCTTGCCGCGGAAGGTGCTCCATTCGATGACGTTCTCCTTGCGGATCGCGGCTTCGGGCTGGATCGGGAACAACGCGTAGAGTCCCTTGTTGTTTCGCGGTCCGTCGACGTCCAGCCCCATCATCTTGCCGTCGCGGGAGACCGAGTGGCAGTTCGTGCAGGTGTGGAGGCCCTTCATCAGAACACGACTGCCTGGCTCGGCCAGGTTACGCAGGCGCCAGGCAATGAGGGGTATAGCACTCTTCTCGAGCGGCTGGATCACGCCACGCTCGCCTGCCGAGGGCCGCAGCGGGACGTCTCGATAGAGGACGGGCGCGCCGACCGGGTCCGTCGAGACCTGAATCGTGGCCTGTCCGCGCGACACGGCCCGCCGCAGCCACGTGCCGCTGTAGCCGGTGATCGTGAGGACGGCAGGGCTGCCGGTCGCGATCCGCTTGATCGACTCCCACGTCGCGGCGTCCGGTTTCCAGGTGTGCGCCGCGGCGCGCTCTGGCGCGAGCTCGGGGAGCTTATTCGTCGGGCCGATCGCGTCCTGGTCGATTTCCCCGATCTGTGGCGGCTCGCCGCGCGAGGTGGCGTGCACAGACGGAGCGTTCCCGCCGCGGGCGCCGACATCGATCGTCCAAATCTGGGCGTTCTGACTCGCGTCACGCCACTCGAGAGTCGGCGGCACGAAGTCGGGCGGGAAGAGGGCGCCCTCTTGGGGGTAGACCAGCGTGATCTGGCTGTGTGGCTGCCCGGACCAGAGCCGCGTCACGGCGGCGGCGCCACCGACGGCGATCACGATCACGGCGATGACGGCGTAGATGACCCTTGTGCGGCTCAGGAGCGTCGACATGAGAGGGATCCTACCTCCTAGGTCGGGTCGTGCGCCAGCGTCGCAACTGTGCTGCACGAAACACGGCACTGCGTGTTCTGGGTTCTCCGTTGAGGGGCGGCGCTGTCGGCATGGTGCGCCTCCTCAAGCGTCGACCAGGCCGCCCTCTCCGTTCTCGCCGAGGCTCCGAAAGCGCTTCTCCCGGCATTCCGGGGAGATGCTGTGCGAGAAGGCGGCCTCACCGCTTCCTTCATCACACCGTCGCGCTACGGTCGGCTTCGCCAGCAGTGACTCGCGCGTGAGCGGCGCAGGTCGAGCAATCGTCGGCCTCGGCGTCCCAGAAGTACGCGGATGGCGATCGGGCAGAGCCGATCTCGATCATGCCCACGATGTCGTCGTGTGCCGGCGCCCATCGATTCAACCACTGGAGCATGTCTTTCGGCGACTCGGGGTGGCGAATCGCACCGTTTCCGGGCGCACGCCTCGTTGGACGAACCAGGTCTGACCCTCGTGGACCAAGTCGATCTCGGCCAGGTAGTCACCCGTGTCGGCGGGCACTTGGATGTCGAGCGACAAGACGGTGGACTGGCCAGGCCCGAAGAACGCCGGAAACGACACGCGCGGATTGTCGTAGGTGACAAGAATCACGTTGGACTGTTCGACGCGCGACAAGTGGTAACTCAGATAGACGGGCATCGCGCCGACGCTCGACCAGCTCGCGCGACCTCGGTTCCGTACGCGCACCGGGACCTTCAGCCTGTCAGCGGGTTCCGCGCTCTGGTCCAGAAGCGGCTCGACCGAGAGCACGGCGTCGTAGTAATCGGCAAAGAGCGCCTCGCGTGCCTGCGACAGGCTGATGAACGCGGGGGGGCGCCCGCCGGCGGGCTTTCGGTAGATAGCGTTGAACGAGTCGGCCAGGAGAAACGTGACCAGCTCGAGCCCGGCTGACACGAACGCGAGGTGCCACTCTTCCAGCAGATACACGTGTTCGTTGATGCCGCATGCTGACTGATCCGCGCCGAAGTCGAGCTTCCGTGCCGCGTCGAGACAATACGGCTCGACGAACCCGAGGCGGCCGCCGGGCTTGAGCACGCGGGCGATGTTGTCGGCCAGCAGTTGCAGCCGCCCCGTGTGGTGCAGGGCATTGAACGCGGTGACGCCGTCGAAGCTCGCGTCGCCGAACGCGCGGGCGTGCATATCGGCGTTCACGCGCGCATAGCACGGCCCCGACTCCTCGAAAATCGACGCGACCGGCAGGTGGTGGTTGATGTCGATGGCGACGGCCTCGAATCCCCGCTTCGCCAACTGCGAGGTCGACCACGTCAGGTCGGCTCCGATGTCCAGGATACGGCCACCGGACGTGCATCCGAGGTTGGAGACGATGTAGTCGAAGGCCGGAGCACATGCGGCGACGTTTGAGAAGTAGCCAGGCTCCTGGTAGTAGCGCGAACCGTTGCCGTACGGCAGGGCGAGGATGGCGTCCTTCAGCGCGCCGGTTGCCGTGGCCAGGTTGTCGAACTCGTCGTTGATACCGCCTAGCCGCGCAATGTGTTCGGTCTCGGCCACCGCAGCCCGCTCAGACACGACCGCTCCGTCCTGCTGTGCGGCCGCCATATAGAGCACGCCGTCACGAACCGCGTGCCTTGTGCCACAGTTGCCGCATGCGAGAGCGTCAACGGGCGTGCCCGACGGCGACCAGCGGCTCTCGCCGCACACGACACACGTCAGACACGGCAGCAGACGTTCGAGCGCGCTGGTCATCATCGGCGTCCAGATTCTGACTCATCTTCGACAGTTTGCGGCCCAAGGGGCCGTATGAGAGCCCGATTACCCGGGCCCATGGAATGGGGCGGCGGAGGCCAACCGCCCCGACGCCACGCTCTCCCCGCTGCGAAACACCGCTCAGTGTCGGTCGCACGGGCCTGGGCCGTTCTGGATCGACGTGTCTGCGTCAACGCCGCCGCCGGTACACCTCGCGCCGATGACCGACGGCGAGGACCAGCACGAGCAGTTCGGCGCCACGGACCTCATAGAGCACGCGGTAGTCACCCACGCGCAGCCGATAGACGCCGTGGACGCCGGCCAGCAGCTTCACCCCTGCCGGCCGAGGCTGTTCCTGAAGCGCCAGGAGTCGCGCGTCGAGCCGGGCTCGGATGTGTACTGGGAGCGCCAGAAATGCTCGCTCAGCAGACGGCGTAAAAACCAACCGATAGCGGGCCACCTATGCCAAGCCGGCCTTGCGCCGGACCTCCTCGTAGGGCACGCGGCCACGCTCGCGACGCGCCTTCCGGGCTGCCTGCGCGTCGTCCTGGTCTTCGAGGACTTCCAGTCGAGCGAGGTCGTCGACGGAGACGAGCGCCGCGACGGCCTTGCCGTGGCGTTCGAGGATAATCCGCTCGCCTCGATAGGCCACGCGGTTGAGGGTGTCGCCGAAGGTATCGCGCACGGCCGTGGCAGCCAATCTGATCATGGGTGTACTTTACCCGTTTCGTACGTTTTGGGCAATTGTCTCGTGCCGACGGTTGGCATCAACGCCCGCATCTCTCCGCCATCGTCTGCCCTCGAATCTTGACTCCCTCACTGACGCCCGCAGCGTTGCACGCAGAGATGCTCGGGGAGACGAAGCGATCGGCGATCGCGCATTTTTCTCAGTGTTTGCACGGGTAGAGACGGACGGAGACGGCCGAAAGAGGGGCTCTTAATCTGCGGGTTAAAGGTTCGATTCCTTCGCGATTCGCGGGATATTCGATCGTGCCCACGTAGTTCCGGCGCCACGCGTACTCGGAATGCGATGTAATGAGAAGGTCGTAGTCTGTCGGCACCGAGCCGATCGCAACGCGCATGTCAACGACGATGGCTCGGGTGGCAGGCTGTCGATCGGGCAGCACGACGAGGATGTCGAGGTCGCTGTCCGGGCGCGCATCGCCGCGCGCGTGTGACCCAAATAAGATGATCCGTTCCGATTCCCATGCGCGCAGTACCGGGATGATGCTCACCACTCCGCCCAGAGAGACCGCCACGACTCCCACCCAGGAGTTTCCGCGCCCTTACGGCGCTCAGGCGGCGAGGGACAAGGTGCCTGTCGCCGAGGCGTGGTCACCCCCTGCCCCTCTCTGATGTGGGCGGCGAGTTGCCCCACCGGTGCCGTTGACCGTGGTCTCGAGAAACGTGACCAGTTCCATCGTCATCTCTGCCTGCGACGTCAGCTCAACCGATGCGGCGGCGTTCTCCTCGGCGGTCGCGGCGGTCTGCTGCGTCACCGACTCCATTTGGGCAATCGCCTGCGCCACCTGCTGGATGCCTTGCGCCTGCTGACGACTGGCCTCGCTCACCTGGTCGACAATCCCCTTGACCTGGCGGACCGTATCGGCAATTCCGGCAATCGCACCGACGACGTGATCGACATTGCTCGCGCCGGTTTCCGCGCGGCGGATCGACTCCTCGATCAGTTCCGCCGTGTCCTTGGCCGCCTGCGCCGAGCGCTGCGCCAGATTGCGCACCTCATCGGCGACGACGGCGAATCCCATCCCGGCCTCGCCGGCCCGCGCGGCTTCGACGGCGGCATTGAGCGCCAACAGATTGGTCTGAAACGCGATTTCGTCGATGGTCTTGATGATCTTCGAGACCTGCTGGCTCGACCGACGAATCGAGGTAATCGACTCCACCATCGTGCCGAGCGCCCGGTCTGAGTCCTTGACCCTGTGGTCGACCTCGTTCATCAAGCGGGCCGCCTCGTGCGTGTGATCGGCATTGGTCCTGGTTGTCGACGACATCTCCTCCATCGAGGCTGAGGTCTCCTCGAGTGCCGCGGCCTGCTCGGTGGCGCCCTGCGACAACGATTGCGAAGACGAGGAGACCTGCGACGACGCGCCCATCACGGCCTCGGCGCCTGCGCGAAGACGCCCGGCGGCGTTCTGCAACCGCCGGCTCACGCGCGTCACCACGACGAACGCCGCGACGCCAATGAGGATGGCCGGCAGCGCCGCCGAGGCAATCATCGTGCGGGCCTGAGCATACGTGCTGTCGGCGCGCTCGGCGTACACCTTGAATGAGGCTTCCTGCGAGGTCCTGATGAGGTTGGCGAGAGCAGTGTTCTTTCGCTCGACGGCTTCACTGTCGGCCGACACCTTGAGGACCTTATCGATTTCCTTGCGGAGGTCAGCCCCGATCGCGACTGCGTGGCAGGCGTCGCAGCGCCCCCCCCACGCTTCCATCGCCTTCTTCAGTTCTACCGCCTGCAGGCGGTCGGCTCCACTGGTCGCCTGGACCAATCGATCGGACGCCTTCGTGCCGTTTTCGACGAGTTTCTGCAGTCGATCAGTCCAGGTCTGCAAGGCGGCCTTGTCGCCAGCGACACTGGCGAGAATCATCGTTTTCTCGGCACTGAAGATCTCGGAGTTGATTTGTCTGATGTCATCGACGACCTGCAGGCGCTCCGCGGACAGAACCGTGTCGTCCTGCCTCGCGCCCTTGGTGGCCGTCGCCAGCCATCCGATTGTGCCCATGGTGAGGACAAACGTCACGAGAAGGCCAAAGGCCACGAACAGTTTTCGATTAAGAGACCAGCTACCCACGGCGACCCACCTTTTGTAGTGCCCTGTCCATCGCGGGCTGACCAGGGCACCGCGACGGTGCCGGATGTATCCGGTTAAGCGACTTCTGTCGCTGTGGGTAATCGACGCAGGTGGGCAGAACTTGAGCGGACCAGCCTTCGCTTTCCTTCGGATTCCTCTACTCTCCTCGGGAAGCTACGGCTGGTTTCGCCAGCACGTACAGACGAAGGCTGCGCGCCGAAGCGGCGGGCTTGCACCGCCATAGCTCGAAGAGCGAAGGCACGAGGATGGGTTCGGGCAAGACCGACGCGAAGGCGGGCTTATTTCGTAGCCGATACCTGGACAGGCACCTCGAGCGAGGCTACCTGCGGCCGGATGCAGAGACTGCCGTTGCAGGCCTGCCACGTCGCCCTGATGCGTGCGACATACTTGCCCGGAGCGATCGTGCGAGCCACCGCAAGAGGCACCTTGAAGGCGACGCTCTCGGTGTAGTACTCCGTGTCGGCGTCCTGGGCCTTGTCGAATCCGGTTTCCGGAGCCGGGGCCTCGATCTTGCCACCGAGTGTGAACGGCTGGCCTTCGGGCACGGTGATGCGCGTGGGATCGGGCGGCGGTTGTTGTGTCAAAGAGTAAAGGTGCCACCCATCGTCGATGCGAGCCGTCACCTCGACGCGAACGATCGATCCAGCCGCCACCGGCGTGTTGGCCGACGTGACCGACCAGGTAATCGGCAGTTTCTGCTGGGCTGACACAGAGTGCTGATCCATGACGGCGATCGCCGCCATCATCGCGGTCAACAGGGACATCCGCCGAGCGCGCACCGGGATGATCATAGGTTCCCCGACTCTATCCGCGGTGGGCGGGCCATGTCAAAGCCACGGCACGGTTTGTGCCGCCCGCCCAAGCCGAACCCGGGCTCCGAGGCAATCTATGCCATAATCGGAGGAACACACACGCGTGGAGGATTACGGCGAAGGCCGTCGAAAGAACCCTTCAGTTGACCGATCTGTCGTCCCGTTTTCCCTCGGATCAACACCCGCCACGCCTGATACGACCGAGGAATTGACAACATTGACCCCATCGACATCCCAGGAGCGGTCGCGACGCCCGCGCCGGCCCGGCCACCGTTCGGCGGCACACCGACCGACCTTCACGACCAAAGCGCCGGTCAAGCTCCCATTCGAAACGCTCGCGCACGACCCCACGCCGATCGACTTCTCGGCACTGACACTGGATCCACGGCTCCGAATCGGCATCGAGGACCGCGGGTTTACGCGCACGACGCCGATTCAAAGCGCCGTGTTCCCCGTGGTCTTCGAAGGCGCGGATCTGATCGCCTGCGCAGAGACCGGTACGGGAAAGACCGCAGCGTTTCTGCTGCCCATCATGCAGCGGCTGCTCTCCCAGCCCGCCAGCCAGGCTGGCACCCGGGTGCTGGTGCTTGAGCCCACGCGCGAGCTTGCGGTCCAGATCGAGGACGACTTCCAGGGATTCGCCTATCACACGACGCTGACGAGCGTCGTGGTGTACGGCGGTGTGGATGCGGACATCCAGACGCGGGGCCTGAAGGCGGGCGCCGACGTCGTGGTCGCCACGCCGGGGCGGCTCCAGGACCTGATGAACTGCGGCGCGGCAGATTTCACGCGACTCGAAGTGCTCGTGTTAGACGAGGCGGACCGCATGATGGACATGGGCTTCTGGCCTGATGTGAGCCGCATTGTCGCGACGTTGCCCACGGCTCGGCAGACCCTGCTCTTCTCAGCGACGACGTCGAGCGACGTCGTCCGGATGGCGGGCGAGATCATGCGCGAGCCGAAGCACGTGCAGATCGGCCGGGCCGGCGGGCCGGCGACCACCATCACGCACGTGGCGTACGAAGTGCCGTCACGGGACAAGACGGACTGGCTGGCGGAGTTCCTGCGGCGTCACCGCGAGCCGGCGCTGGTCTTTGTGCGCACGAAGCGATTCGCCGACAAGCTGGCGACGGCGCTGGCAGGCCGAGGCATCCGGTGCGTGGCGCTGCACGCGGACCGGACGCAGCGGGAGCGAACGGCGGCCGTCGAGGGTTTCCGGAGTGGCCGGCACACGGTTCTGGTGGCCACTGACATCGCCGCGCGCGGCCTCGACATTGACGGCATCGAGCACGTGATCAACTACGAGGTCCCGCACTCGGCGGATGCCTACGTGCATCGCGTCGGACGCACGGGGCGCGCGGAGGCGAGAGGAACGGCAGTGACGCTGGTGGCGGCCGACGAATTGCCCTACCTGCACGCGATCGAGAAGTCGATCAACATCAGGATGGGAGACGGGCAGGCGGCGTAGGGCCCATCAGCGCTCTGGTTTGTCGGATGGTCTCGGTGATCTGCCGGACCATGTCGGTCCGGCCGGTGGCGTTCGCGATGCCGAGCGCCTTCTCCAGACTCGCTACGGCTTCTGCGAAACGGCCTGCTCGGGCGTAGGCCTGGGCGGCGAGGTATGGCGCGTCGATTGAGTCGGGCGATAGGCGTTCCGCTTCCTGGTACTGCCCGATACCCTCGGCGGTCCTTCCGGCCTCACAAAGCGCGTTGCCGAAGTTGATGCGAATGCCATAGCTGCCTGGCTGGAGCCGAATCGCCTCGCCGAAGTGCCGAAAAGCCCCATCGTAATCCCGGACAGAGGCCAGTGCGAACGCGAGATTGCTGTGTGCCGCGGCGTCGTCTGGCTTGATCAGCAAGGCCTTCAGGTACTCCGCAACCGCCTGGCGCACGTCGCCACTCTGCTGAAGCGCCACAGCGAGGTTGTTGTGAGGGTTGGGAGTGTCCGGCGCCAGGGCAATGGCGCGCCGGTGCTCGATGATGGCTTGGTTCGGCTGGCCAGTCTCCATCAGGGCCAGCCCCAGATTCGAGTGCGCCTCGACTGATTGCGGCGCAAGCCGCGCCGCTTCCTTGAGGTGCTGGAGTGCGTCGGCCGGTCGGCCCAGGTCCCGCAACATGACCCCGAGCGCACTGTGCGCTTCGACGTAGTCCGGGCGCAGACGTACGGCCGTTGTCAATTCTTCAAGGGCGGCCTGCTGCTCTCCGGTCTCGCGGTACGCCAGTCCCAGGTTGAAGTGCGGCTCAGCGTAGCTCGGATCGACGGCAACGGCCTTGAGAAGCACCGGAACGGCGTCGGCTGCTCTGCCGTTCTTTACGAGGACCGCGCCGAGGTTCTTGTACGTTTCGTCGTAAACCACCTTCATCGGGAGGTGGGTGACGATGGCCAGAAGTCCCGCAGCGGCGAGGCCTGGGATCCACTCTCGACTCCAGCCCTGCGGGGAGAGCGGCTGTCGGCTGGCAGGAGGCTTGTGCGCATTCCCGCGCGGTGGGCGTCCACCGACTGGTTTCGGTGAACTGGCCCGGCGCATGTCTAAGAGGGCGCCCAACCCGGCGGCTGAGAACAGCAGCACGATCGGGATCAGGGGGTGCCGATAGCGAGCGACAACGTAGAAGGCGGCCACCGCCAGCGCCAGGCTCGCGACCATCCCGTAGAGGATGAGCAGCCGTCGAAACTTCCGGCGATAAATCCAGCCGCCGAGAGCTGCGATCGGGAGCACGACGCCGAAATTGAGCCACATGAGCCCACCGAGCATCCGAGAGGAGTCGGCATACGCCTCAATCGACTCGGTATCAGGGATCTCGGCCGCGTTGAGCGTGAGAAGAACCTTCTTCCCCAACAGAGCGAGCCATTGAACCGGTTGGGTGCGGATGAAGGCAAACGACTGGCGAAGCCAATAGTCGGACACCTCGCCAGGCGACAGTGGCCGGCCGACAGCTTTCGACGCGAGAGCCATGGCGTCAGCGCGTTCGTAGACGGCATCACCACGGCCCGGCACGAGGGATTCGTAGCTGCCCGAGGCGTGGGCGTTGTTGCCGATGAAGAAATTCGGCCCGAGTTGAGACGTTGACAGCAGGAACTCGCCGCCAACCCAGTGGTTGCGAACGCCCACCGGCAGCAGCACGACAAGCGTGGCGGAGAGAAACACGGCGGCCCACCCGACCCGGCGCCGGACGGGGACGTCGCGGAACTGGAACAGCAGCCAGGCGGCGATCACCGGGTAGAAGACGCCGGCGTTCTCGCGATTGAGCACGAGCGCCGCAGTGGTTGCGCCCAGCGCGATCAGCCACTTCCAGTGAGGCCGACCCTGGAACTCGGCGAGCGAAGCGAGAATGAGCGTGATCAGGAAGATGTCGAGCGATGACTTCTGGATCAGCCCATCGAAGAAGATCGCCGGAGGATAGAGCGCCAGCAGCAGTGCGGCAATCACGCCGACACGATCACTGAAGAACCGGCGGCCGGCCAGGCCGAGCAGGGCGCAGGATGCCGCACCGAGAATGGCCTGGATGATGCGAACGAGGCCAAGGTTGTGTCCGGCGATCCTGAAGATGACCGCGAGCGCGTATGGATAGAGGGGCGTCTGGTAGAAGACCTCCGTTCCAATCCACTGGCCGCCCGCCAGTTGTTGCGCCCATTGGTCGTATTGCCGGCTGTCGCCCATCAGGACCGACAGGAGGGGGTTTCCGCTGAGTTCCGCCAGGTACACAAGCCGAACGACAAGGGCGACGAGCGCGATCCCAAGCAGGGCCACAGAAGGGCGCATGTGACGAAGGTTCATGTTCATGGAGTCCAGCGGACTAACAGCAGGTACCGATGCCTGCAGTGTGCCATCAAGTCATGAACAGGAAAAGGGGTCGGACCTATTTTCGTTGCCGGCCTCGCGAAAATAGGTCCGACCCCTCTTCCCGACCAGTTGACATCCGCGACGGCCGGGCGTATCAATGCGGGTCAGAGTAATAACCACTCCCGGAGTAATAACTACTCCCGGAGTGGTTGTTACACGCGGCCTACAACAACCACTCCGGGACGTGGTTGTTACACGGGAGACTCCTGCGATGCGAACGGTAGCTTTCACCCTGAACGGCAAGCCCACGCGGCTGACGGTCGACGAGAACCGCATGCTGTTGTGGGTTCTACGCGACTACCTCGGCCTGAGCGGAACCAAGTTTGGCTGCGGCGCCGCCTTGTGCGGCGCCTGCACGGTGCTGGTCAACAACGATGCCGTGCGCTCGTGTGCCACGCCGATGAAGGACGTCGATGGCAAGAAGGTCATCACCATCGAAGGTCTCGCCAACAATGTCAAGCTGCACCCGCTGCAGGAGGCTTTCGTCAAACACCTGGCGTTCCAGTGCGGTTTCTGCACGCCCGGGATGATTCTTGGCGCCTACGCATTCCTGCTCAAGAACCCGAAACCCACCCGTGCCCAGATTGTTCAACACATGGACGACCACCTGTGCCGCTGCGGCGCGCACGTCCGGATTGTGGCGGCGATGGAGACGGCGGCGGCATCGATGAACGGGGGCGCGCGATGAGCTGGGACGATGACAACGAACTGGTCGTAGACGGCCCGACCACCTTCCCGGTCGATCGGCGCGATTTCCTGAAGCTGACCAGCACGGGCCTGCTCGTGCTGATGGCAGTCGATCCGGTGCATGGCCTGCAGGAAACGGCCAGACCGCAGACGGGCCGGCAGGGCTACCCCACCGACGTCAATGCGTACCTGCACATCGGCGCCGACAACCGCGCCACCTGCTTTGTCGGCAAAGTCGAACTCGGGCAGGGGTCGATGACGTCGCTCGCCCAGTTGCTCGCCGAAGAACTCGACGTGCCGCTCACATCCGTGGACATCGTCATGGGCGACACGGACGTGTGTCCGTGGGACATGGGCACGTTCGGGTCGCTCAGTATCCGGAGTTTCGGTCCAGTCCTGCGGGACGCGGGCGCGGAGGCGCGTGCAGTCTTGCTGCTGCTGGCGTCAGAACGCCTTCAGATGCCGGTCGACAAGCTCGCGGTCAAGGCGGGCGTCGTCTCGGTCGCGGGGGATGCGACCCGAAAGGTGACGTACGGCCAGCTCACCGAAGGCAAGCGCATCGAGCGCAAGCTCGAGCAGAAGGCCACGGTCAAGCCTGTCGAGGCGTTCACGATCGTCGGGACGTCGGCGCCCCGGCGAGATGCCATCGAGAAGGTCACCGGCAAGGCGAAGTACGCGGGCGACATCGTGCCGCCGGGCGGGGCCCTGCACGCCCGCATCCTCCGGCCTCCGGCTCACGGTGCCACGATGACGCAGGTCGACACGTCGGCGGCTGAGAAACTGCCGGGCGTCCGCGTGATCCGGGATGGCGACATGGTAGCGGTGCTGCACGAACACCGGGACGAGGCGGACAAGGCGCTCGCGCTCATCAAGGCACAGTTCACGCGAAACGATCCGCCCGTCGACAACATGACGATCTTCGATCACCTGGTGAAAAACGCGCCGCAGGGTCAGCGTGCGGCGGCTGGCGGCGATGTCGCTGGTTTCGCTGCCGCCACGGCGCAGATGTTCGAGGCGACGTACCTGGACAGCTACATGGCGCACGCGCCGATGGAAACGCACTCAGCGGTCGCCGCGGTTGAGAATGGGAAGGTGACGGTCTGGGCGGGCACGCAGACGCCGTTCCCCGTCAAGAATCAGATCATGGCGGCGCTCCGCCTCCCGGCCGACAAGGTGCGCGTCATCACGCCGTTTGTGGGCGGGGGGTTCGGCGGCAAGTCCGCGTCGCGGCAGGCGGTCGAGGCGGCCCGGCTCGCCGTGCTGACGGGCAAACCGGTGCGCGTCATTTTCGGGCGAGACGAGGAGTTCTTCTACGACACGTTCCGTCCCGCTGCGGTGATAAAGATCAAGTCGGCCATCGACGCCTCAGGCGCCATTGTGCTGTGGGACTACAACGTGTATGCCGCCGGGGAACGGGGCGCGGCGCAGTTCTACAACATCGCCAACCACCGGACGATGGTGTACGGGAGCTGGGGCGGCGGGGGCGACGCCGGCACGGCCGGCTACCATCCGTTCGCGATCGGTCCGTGGCGTGCGCCTGGGGCCAGCACCAATGCGTTTGCGCGCGAGTCGCACATCGACGTGATGGCGGCGAAGGCCGGTTTGGACCCGGTCGCTTTCAGGCTGAAGAACCTGACGGACACGCGCATGATCCGCACGCTGCAGGCGGCCGCGAAACAGTTCGGCTGGACCCCTAGGCCCGGGCCGAGCGGGCGCGGCGTCGGCGTCGCCTGCGGCATCGACGCGGGCACCTATGTTACGTTGATGACCGAGGTTGCCGTCGACAAGGCCACCGGCCGGGTGCAGGTCAAGCGGGTGGTGTGCGCGCAGGATCAGGGCGTCATCGTGAACCGGGAGGGATCGCTGCAGCAGGTTGAAGGCTGCATCACGATGGGCCTCGGCTACACGTTCAGCGAGGAGATCCGCTTCAAGGGTGGCGAGGTGCTCGACAAGAACTTCGACACCTACGAACTGCCGCGCTTCTCGTGGGTGCCGCGCATCGAGGCGGTCTTCATCGACGCGCCCGACATTCCCGCGGCCGGTTGCGGCGAACCGACGATTGTTCCGGTGGGGGCGGTCGTCGCCAACGCGATTTTCGATGCGGTGGGGGCGCGCCTGGACCACTTGCCGATGACGCCGGCGCGCGTCAAGCAGGCCATCGGCCGAACCTGACGCGCGCCGTTCCGGGGAGGTCGCTCGCGACGACTAGACCTTCGGCCCCCTGACCTCAATCTCGGGGTCAAGCACCGTCTGCCCGTCGAACAGGACGTCGTACTTGTAGTACCCGATGTCTGCCTTCTTGGCCTGGTGAATCAGTCCCGACGGAGCCGCGGGATTGAACGTCCTCTCCCTCACAAGCGGCGCCTTGTCAGCACGAAGCAGGACATCCGGGGCTGGTTCGAGGCGCCGAAAATTCCCGACCGATACCTTGATGCCGTGCGGGGCGTTCTGCACGTGCCACACGATCTTGTCTCCAACCACGACCTCTGCAGGATCCGGGGCGACGTCGATGGCGTACCTCTGGCCCACAACCTTGTTGATGAAGATGGTAATGACTCTGGTGACTCCCTTGTACTTCATGATGCTCCCTCCATGTGAGTAAGACCGCTCCAACCCGTGAACAACACCGTTGGTTATCGATTCCCCCGCAACAACTCCACGACCTCAGGCCGCTTCTTGATCGGATCAAGGTCATCGTCCGATCTCGCGGTCCTCCGGGGTCAGGCTGACGCCGAGCACCGCGCCCACGCGTCAAACGGCAGCCCTGGGAAAAGGGGTCAATCCACGAAGAGTCCTGACCCCGACTCAGAGCGTCAGCAACGTCCCGAGGTTCTCGGCGACCGCCCGGCGGTAGACCGCATCGGCGGCCATGAGATCCTCGACGGCCAGACCGAGCGACTTGAAGACGACAACCTCGCTCGGTCGCTCGCGCGGGATGGCGCGGCCGAGGATGACCTCGCCTAGTTCTCCGCGGACATGATCCGATCCAAACCGGCCCTCGGCGATCCCCTGCACAATGTCGCCAGACTCGACCAGGGCGGCGTCGCGCGAATCGACGAACAGTCGGCCAGCAGCGACCAGTTCGGGGTCCATTTCGCGGTGGTCGCGGCGGCAGGCACCCACCGAGATCACCAGGGCACCTGGATTCACCCAGCCCCGATCGATGACGGGATCGGGTGATGAGGTGGCCAGCACAATGACGTCCGCGCCTTCTGCAGCCGCCTCACCGCCTGTCGCGGCCGTGCAAGGACAGCCTATCTCCGCGCTCAGTTCGGCGGCGCACTCGACGGGGTCGCCGACCGGACTCCACATCCTCACATCCCGAAGCGGGGCTCCGGCAGCAGCGATCGCCCGGACGTGGCTTCGTGCCTGAACACCACAGCCGAAGACCGCAAGCCGGCACGCCGGCCCCGACGCCAGATGGCGAACCGCTACGGCCGACACCGCCGCCGTCCGCGTTTCTGTGATGTAGCTGCCGTCCATGATTGACACGAGTTCGCCGGTCTGGTCGTCCATCAGGAGAATCGTCGCGAAGTGGCTCGGCAGCCCGCGTGTGTGATTGCTGTTGAACACGGCGACGAGTTTTGCGCCAAGCGCGGCCCGAGAGGGGACGTGGGCCGGCATCAGGCCGAGCACGGATCGCTCGGGTCCGACAAACAGGGCCGTTCGGACCGGCTGCACCACCTCTCGCGCCGAAAACGCGCGCAGCGCGTCCTCCATCAGCGCGACCAGGTCGACGCCATCGAGCGAACGGCGCACATCGGCCTGGGTCAGCAGGCGGAACGGAGACGGCATGTTCGAGGCCTCACCCTTCGACCCGAGTTGTGTTGCGCACTACCCGGCCTTCTCTCAGCCGCAAAACGAGGGCCCAATGTTCCACTGCCGTCCGCGACCCACGTGAGCTCAGGGTTTAGATCGCTTTGTAGAAGCAGCGCCGTCGCCGGTGCTGGCGATTGGTGAAGTGCTTCCACTGCGACTGCACCTTGTCGTTGGTTTCCAGTTCGGGTCCGGTCTCGGCGTACGTGATGCCGTTTTTCACGGCTGATTTCCAGACCTCGTTGATCAGCACGGCATTGACGCCCTTGTTCTGCAGGTCCTGCCGCACAGCCGTCAACAGGAGGTCAAGGCGGTCGTTCTTCTTGAGCGCCCGCAGGATGCCCACAAATCCAAATGGAAACAACCGCCCGCGGCATCGCTGGAGCGCCTTCGACAGCGAGGGCATCGCGACGCCGAACGCGGCGACCTTCCCCTGCTGGTCGAGGATGATCTTGACGTACTGATGATCGAGGAAGCCGAAGAAGGCCTTCGTGTAGTACTTGATCTGCTTCTCCGACAGCAGGACGACGCTGTAAAGCTCTTTGTAGGTATCGTTGATGAGGGCGAAAATGCCATCGACGTACGGGAGCAGATCGCGGCGGCCCTTGGTCTCCACGAGGCGGAGCTTGCAGCGATCGAGCACGATCCGGGCGATGCGGTCGACATTTTCGGGCATCTCGGCGGGCGCCTCGACCAGGTATTCAACCCAGTCGACGTCCTTGGCGTAGCCGAGTCGCTCCAGGTGGACCGGGTAGTACGGGTGGTTGTAGATCGTGATGAGCATGTCGAGTTCATCGAAGCCGTCGATGAGCATGCCCTCCCGGTCCATGTCGCAGAATCCCAGCGGTCCGTGCACGCCGTCGAGCGACTGCTCTTTTGCCCAGCGCTCGACCGCGCCCAGTAGCGCCGCCGACACCTCCGGATCGTCAATGAAGTCAATCCACCCGAAGCGAGCCCGCCGTTTCTTCCACGTCTCGATGTACCGGTGGCTGATGATGCCGGCAATGCGGCCCACGGGCTTGCCGTCCTTGAAGGCCATCCAGTAGCGGGCCTCGCAGTACTCGAACGCGGGATTCCGATCCCGGCGGAGCGTGTTCAGTTCGTCATCGATGAGCTTGGGCACGTACTGCGGGTGTCCCCGATACAGGCGTTCCGAGAACGTCACGAACTGCTTCAGCTCCGATCGCGATTGGACTTCCCTCACGTCGACCATCAGTCACCTCGTGCAGCCGGGTTACTTCTCTGTGACGGGCTCCAGTCCCAGCCGGCGCGCCTCCGTGTTGAACGCGACGAGATCTCTGACGAGGGCCTGCGTCAGCCGATCGGTCTGCACCCTCAACTCCGCAACCAGGTCCTTGAAGATCGGTTCCGCGTTGCCGATGGGCCGACCGTCCCCGCGGCTCACCACCGACAGCAGCGAGGCCAGACGGTTGTTGAGTTTGATCGGGAAGTTGAGCGGATCCTGCCCGCTCTGGTTCTTCACCTGGTAGATCTCCTGTTCGACCGCGCTCAGGCCGTCCGTCAGTTTCCCGCCCGCGGTTTTCAGTGTGGCGTCAGGTGATTTCGAGAGCCGATCAGCGACCTGCGCTTTGATCGCTCGAATCCGGATGACCGCGTAATTGGCTTCGCTCGTCTTGTCGCGAATCTGGATCGCGAGATCGAACTGGGCCTGCAGATCCGCGTCGGTCACCTCCTTGAACAGCGGATGACGCCTGACCTTGAACGACTGCGTCTGCGTCCTGCCATCCGCCGTCAGCCTCAGCTGGTAGGTCCCGGGCGCCGCCATCGGCCCGGTCACACCGCCGCCCCACAGGATCATGCCGGGAAACGACGTCGCGCTCGGGTACCGCAGGTCCCAGGTGGCGCTCTGCAATCCGACGCCCGTGGCGAGCGGCGCAAGCGCGCCTGCGCCTCCCCGACCACGCCCGCCACCGGCCTGCCCCGCCGTAGCCGCAGGCGAAGGCGGGCCCGCACCGGCTTCGGGTGCGCCTGCCTGTCCGCCGCGACCGCTCGCCGCCGCGGCTCCGGCTGCCGGCGTGCTGTCGAAGCTGCGCACGACGGTCCCCGTCTTGTCGAGCACGTCGATCTTCACGCTCTTGACCGGACGCTTGACCCAGTATCGGATCGTCGCCCCGCTGAACGACCGGATCGGATCGTCGGGCGCAAACAGGACCACATCCGGCTCCTGAGCGGCGGCCGCGTTGAACTGCCGGAGCGGGGCGATGTCGTCGAGAATCCAGAAGGATCGACCGTGCGTGGCAATGGCCAGGTCCGTCTCCTCCACCCACAGGTCGGACACCTGCACGTCAGGCAGATTCAGCGAGAGCGACTGCCATGTGTCACCGTCATCGTATGAGTAGTACACGCCGTGCTGCGTACCCGCATAGAGCATCGCGCGCCGCTTGTGGTCCTCGCGAATGGTGTGGGTGAAGTCGTTGGGCTTGAGCCCGTTGATGATTTTCGTCCACGTCTTGCCGAAGTCGTGCGTCCGGAAGAGGTACGGCGCATGGTCGCCCAGCAGGGGGCGCTTCACCGCGGCGTAGGCCGTGCCCGCATCGAAGGCCGACGCATCGATGATGCTGACGCGCCCGAAGTCGGGCATGCCGGGCGGGGTCACGTTGGTCCATGTCTTGCCGCCATCGCGGGTGACATGAATCATCCCGTCGTCTGAGCCAGTCCAGATGACGTTGACGTCGACTTTCGAAGGCGCCAGGGTAAAAACCGTCGCGTACACTTCTGGCCCGTTCATATCCCGGGTGATCGGCCCCCCGGAGGGCCCGAGCGTCTTCGGATCATGCCGCGTCAGGTCGCCGCTGATCTTCGTCCACGTCTGCCCGCCGTTGGTCGTTTTCCACACGTGCTGCGTCGCGGTAAAGAGGACCGTCGGATCGACGGGAGAGAAGACGATCGGAAAGGTCCACTGGACACGCTCGACGAGCGCGCTCGATGGTTCACCCGAGAACATGCGCGGATAGGGATGCACCTCGCGGCTCTGGCCCGTGCGGCGATTGGTCCACACGAGAAACGACCCGTTGTTGCCGCCCGAGAAGAACACGTCGGGGTCCTTCGGATCGGGCGCAATGAAGGCGGGTTCGGCACCGCCGGGGCTGTAGGCGAGCGACTGCGGCGTGGCGGCCGCGCCGCCCCGGCCTCCGCCGCCTCCGCGGCCTCCACCCCCTGGCATCTCATTCGGGAGACACACCGTGCTGCCATCCTGCTGGGCACCGCAGACGTGATACGGCAGGTGCTTCGTCGTGATGACGTGGTAGTACTGCGCTGTCGGATAATCGCGCGCGGTGAAGGGCTGCGCGCCAGTGTAGGTGACGGCGCCACCGCTGTCGCTCGCGTGGAGAATGTGCTTCGAGTCGGCTGGGTCGATCCACAGATCGTGTGAATCGCCGCCCGCAAAACTGGTGAGGGTCTTGCCGCCGTCGGTTGACTTGAACGTCCCGACATTGAGGGCATAGACCACATCCCGGATGTTGGGATCCGCGGTGATGTGCGTATAGTAGAAGGCCCGTTGCCGGATATTGCGGCCACTGTTCACCAGTTGCCACGTCGCGCCGCCATCGTCCGAACTGAAGAGCCCCCCGTTCTCGTGTTCGACAATCGCGTACACCCGGTTCGAGTCCGCGCCTGAGACCGACACGCCGATGCGGCCGACCACGCCTGGCGGCAGTCCGGGGTTGTGGGTGATCTCGGTCCAGGTCTCTCCGCCGTCGGTCGACTTGAAGAGGCCGCTTCCGGGACCGCCGCTCGACATCTGGTACTCAACCCGGTACGCCTCCCACAATGACGCGAAGATCACGTTCGGATTACGCCGGTCAATCCAGAGATCGGCCGCGCCCGTCTTGTCGTTGCGGAAGAGGACCTTTCGCCACGTCGTGCCGCCGTCGGTGCTTTTAAAGACGCCGCGCTCGGCGTTGGGCACGCCGTGCTTGCCGAACGCCGCCACGAACACGATGTCCGGATTGGTCGGGTGGATGCGGATCTTCGAGATGTTCTCGGTCTCGCGCAGGCCAACGTGCGCCCACGTCTTGCCGGCGTCAGTGGACTTGTACACACCATCGCCGGGCTGGACGTCGCCGCGAATGCACGCCTCGCCGGTGCCGATGAACACGACATCAGGTTTGGTTTCGGCCACCGCCACGGCACCAACCGATGAGCTGGTCATCTGGCCATCAGTCACCGGTGCCCAGTTCTCGCCACCGTCCGTCGTCTTCCAGAGCCCTCCACCAGTGGCGCCGAAGTACCCGTCTTTCGGCCGTCCGACGACACCGGAGACTGTGAGCGAGCGGCCGCCCCGATCGGGGCCGATGCTGCGCCACTTGAAGGCCGCGAGCAGCGCCTGGTCGGCGCCAGTCGCGGCGTTCGCCTGTGGCGGCTCGGCCCGCAGCGCGAGACCAAAGAACCCGGAAACCGCGAGGGCAGTCAACACGATGAGGCAGACGACCAAGTGACGGGCTCGCACCATGACGGATCCTCCTGGGGAAAGTAGACGAATTCTATCTCAACCGACCGGCGCCGGATGTTTGTGTGCAAACGCGCCGTGCAATCCGGCAGGTGCCGGCTCCGGGGTTCCGTATAATCCGTGTCGATGCCGAGCGGCCACGCTTCATGCCCGACTGACGCACTCACCACGGTGATGGCGGTGCACACGCCTGCGGTGTCGGGCCGAGGCTCGCCCAGGCGAACGACGGAAGACTGCGAGGAGATGCCATGCGAATGAGGCGGGCGGCAACAGCTGTCGTACTTCTGGCGGTCGGCGTGAACCTGCGCGCGCAGGAGACAGCAGGGCCGCGCCCATCGACGTTCCAGCAGGAAGAGTTGAGTGTGGCCGAGCGGCGCACTGCCATCAACGGGGCGCTGGCGCGGGTCTCGGACCCGACCATGCGATCGGTCGTGAGCGGCCCGACACCGACCTTTCTGCTCGAGGCCGGGGCAACGTCGAAGACCGCAGCGGCTCGCGTCGGGTTCCAGTATCGGGACCTTCTGCTCGACCTGAAACTGCAGGGCCTGGTCGACAGCAACAGCGGGCAGGCGGTGCTGGCCGACCTCGGTGGGCTGCGCAACAAGTCGACGGCGGAGTTCGGCGTCCTGTGGGCCAGTTACCCGCGGAGCATTCCGCTGCGCCTCCTCGAGGCCGCCTGCGCCAACTACGAATCAACGTCACGGCAGGCCCTCGCGCCTGCACGATGCACCATGCCGGAGTTGCGCGCCGCTAAACGGGAGGCGATGTCGGGCGCGCCCGGCGAACCCGCAGAACCACTGGTAGATAGCGTCTTGCGTCTTCTCGAACCGCGGCGCCTCTTTCTGGCCGGGCTGAGCTACAAGGTCGGGCCTGAACGGTTTACGTTTGCGCCGACGCTATCCGCCGCCGGCGCGAGCGAAAGCCGGATGAACTGGTCGGTCTCAGCGCGAGCAGGCCTCGTCACCGGTCCGACCTTGTCGATTGGTGCCGAGTACCTGCACGAAGTCGACCATGACGCCGCCGAGATCCGGCACATCTGTGTCCCGGTCGACGGCGCCGACATCCTGGAGTGCTCTGACAAGGTGGTGGGCGCGCCCACAGGGCGTCATCGGGAAATTGCACGGGTGGAACTCCGGAAGTTCCTGGGCTCCAGGCTCGCG
Source organism: Acidobacteriota bacterium (assembly GCA_026393675.1). Classification (NCBI taxonomy): domain Bacteria; kingdom Pseudomonadati; phylum Acidobacteriota; species Acidobacteriota bacterium. The sequence continues at coordinate 42,239 of JAPKZQ010000030.1, forward strand.
GTGAATCCGCGCTTTTCGGTCAACATGGCGTCCGGGACGATCGGCTTCGACGTGCCGCTGTACTTCCTCCAGAGCGGCAAGGGCGGGCTGGCCGGCGGTGTGACCGTGGGATGGCGGCGATCACGCACGGACGGCCACACGCTGGAGGTGCAGGCCTTTGTCGGCCAGGTGTTCGGCCTCATCCTTAAGTGACCATCCCCCACCGCCTATCGCCTCACGCCCCGCGCCTAGTAGAATCCCTTCGTGGCCGCCGTGACCATTCTGGCCGACGAGAACATCCCCTTCGCGCGCGAGGCGTTTGCGACGCTCGGCGAGGTACGCCTGTCGCACGGGCGCCGGATCACGCGCGATCATCTTCGTGATGTCGACCTGCTCGTCGTCCGTTCCGTCACTCGCGTGGACGAGCCATTGCTGGCCGGCACCCGCGTACGATTCGTGGGCACGGCCACGTCGGGCTATGACCACGTGGTGGTCGATGATCTCGCACGGCGGGATATCGCGTTCTACGTCGCGCTCGGCTGCAACGCCAACGCGGTGGCCGAATACATGGCAACGGCATGGCTGACGCTGGCTCGCCGTCGCGGATGTTCGCTCGCCGGCCGACACGTAGGCGTCATCGGCGTCGGGCACGTCGGGTCGCTGGTCGTAGATAAGGTCAGGGCGTTCGGCATGGTGCCGGTCCTGAACGACCCGCCAAAGGCGCGCGACACCGGGAGCGACACCTACCGTCCGATCGACGAACTCCTCGACTGCGACATCATCACGTGTCACACGCCACTGACGTACGACGGGCCGGATCCCACGTATCGGCTCATTGGCGAGGGTTTCTTCTCGGGCCTGAAGCAGGGCGCGTGGTTCTGCAGCACCGGGAGGGGTGAGGTGGTCGACGAGGTGGCACTCGATCGCGCGCTGGATCGGGGTCGCCTCGGCGCGACGATTCTCGATGTGTGGGACCACGAGCCGGCCATCGACGGACGGCTCGTCGCGCGTGTCGACATCGGCACGCCGCACATCGCCGGGTATTCGCTCGAAGGCAAGCTCAACGGCACGGCCATGGTGTACGACGCCGCCTGCCGCTTCCTCGGGGTCGAGCCGAGTTGGAACGCCACAGCGGCGGCGCCGCCGCCGCCCGTCCCGCAGCTCACCATCGCCGCCGCGGGACGAGACGAGGTGGACGTGCTGGCGGAAGCTGTTACGGCCGTGTATCCGATCGCGCGCGACCACGAGGCGCTACGCCGAACGGCGGAGATGACACCTGTCGAACGTGGTCTGGTCTTCGACGACTTGCGCAGGACATATCCGATGCGCCGGGAGTTCCGTCAGACGGCGGTCGCGGTGACCGGCGGTTCGTCCGTACTCGCCAGCATGCTGCGCGGACTCCAGTTCCGCACGTCCTGACGCGTCGGCTGGGCGTGGGGCGACCGGAACTACGGAACGGGGTTGTCGAGTTGCTCCCGGACTTTGTTGGCCAGGGCTGCCGGCGTAAACGGTTTGGCGAGAAACGCGAACGGCCCGGCTCCGACTTCCTGGCGGAACACCTGGTCGTCGGTGTAGCCCGAGACGAACAGCACCTTCAGATCGGGCCGGCGGGACCGCAGATGGCTGGCCAGTTCGGTCCCCCGCATCTGCGGCATCACGATGTCGGTCACGAGCATGTCGATTGGTCCCTGATGCGCCGCTTCGAACTGCAGGGCGTCCGAACCGCTTGCCGCTTCGAACACCTCATAACCGCGCTGGCGCAGGATCGTGGCCGCAAGCCTGCGCACCTGCACCTCGTCTTCCACCAGCAGCACCACCTCGCGCCCCCTGGGCAACTCGGCCTGCGTCTCGGGCATCTCCGCGGGCTGGTCCTGGACCCGGGCCACGGGCAGGTCGATGTGAAACGCCGTGCCGCGACCTGACGCGGTGTCGATAGTGATCTGCCCCCGCGCCTGCTTGACGATGCCATAGCAGGTCGCCAGACCGAGCCCGGTTCCCTTGCCGGCTTCCTTCGTCGTGAAAAACGGGTCGAACACGTGAGCGGCCGTGTGGGCATCCATGCCGGTGCCCGTATCAACCACCGACAGCCTGACGTACGCGCCCGGAGGCGTGTCCGGCTCACGCGTCGGGTCGCTCTCCGCAATCCCGACGTTCGCGGTGCGAAGCGTCAGCGTGCCACCGTTCGGCATCGCGTCTCGCGCATTGACCGCCATATTAACCAGCACTTGTTCGATTTGCGCAGGATCGACAAACACGGCCGCGGCATCAGGCGTCATGATCGTCACCAGCTCGACGTGCTCGCCGATCAGACGCCGCAGCATGCGATCGGTCTTGAGCACCAGGTCGTTGAGATTCGTCGTCCGCGGCTCGACAATCTGCTTGCGGGCGAACGCCAGCAACTGACGGGTGAGCTTTTCCGCGCGCTCGGCCGCAATCCGAATCTGCTCGACCTCGCCGTGGCGCTCGTCCCCGTGCTCCAGGGCATCGTCGAGTAGCGAAGCATTGCCCATGATGACGGTCAAAAGATTGTTGAAGTCGTGCGCAACGCCTCCCGCCAGACGCCCGACGCTCTCCATCTTGTGAGCCTGGCGAAGCTGCGCTTCGAGGCGGCGTTGCGCGGTGACATCGAGGATCTGCCAGACCAGCGCAGGCTTTCCGCCAATCTCGATCCGCGCGGCGTACGTAACGACGTCGGCGACCTCGCCCGACTTGCGGCGCAGCGATGTCTCGACCCAGTGCTGGGCATCAGGGCCGCTGAGAGCCGACACGACCGCAGATCGATCCTCCGGCCGAAGCCACAGGCCAATGTCGGTTGCTGTCCGGCCGATCACCCCGTCGCGCGCGAACCCAAAGTTCCGGACAAACGCCTCGTTGATGTCGACGAAGCGTCCCTCGTCGACCGACGAGATCGCGGAGGCCAGCGGACTGGAATGGAAGATCTGGCTGAACCTCTGCTCTCGTTCCTGGAGCTCGCGGCGATGACGCCGACGGCGAATACCGATGCTGACGGCAAGACCGAGGCTGATGGCACCCAGCGTCGCCATCGGCAGGTAGAACGTCGGGCGAAGATAGAACGGCTGAGCAATGGGCACGGAAATCGTCGTCACTGGCCCGGGGTGCCCAAGCAGGCCTTTCGCCTGGATCCGAACAGCATGGTCTCCCGAGGCGAGCGAGCCGAACCTTCGTGTCCGTTCGGTCGACCACAGGGTCCAGGGGCCGTCATCAATCTGTACGCGAGTCGGCACGTCGGATGACGCAAGCTCGCCCCACCACGCAAACGCACGCCAGCTCACCTGGACCGCGTTCGCTTCGGTCACCGGCGCCTCGTTGATCACGATCGGGGGCGGCGACGGCTTCAGGAGACTGAGAACGGCCAGACCACCGCCGCTGGTCCCGACGTAGGCGTGGTCCGTCTCTGGCAGCACAGGCCACACCCTCGTGCTGCGCAATCCAGCGCCCGCGTCGAATGTGGTCCAGTTGCCGTTCTCGAAAAGCGACAGGCCCCCGAGGCAGGAGACCCACAACCGACCCTTCACATCGGAGCGCACCGCCCAGACGTCATCGCTCGCCAACCCATCGACGCTCGAGAAGTAGCGGAGCGTGTCACCCTGTAACCGGCCAAGGCCCCCCTTGATCTGATGGCCGAACCACACCGTCCCCGACGATTCAATCGCCAGGCTGAATACCCTGTCGACCAGAAGTCCCTCGGCGCTGGCCCAGTGACGCCACTGGCCGCGGTAGAAGCGGCTCAGTCCCCCGCCCGTACCAAACCAGAACGCGCCATCCGGCCCTTCCGCGAAGGCATAGACCCTGCCGTTCTTCAGGCCTTCGGCAACGCCCCAGCGCGCGATGCGGCCGTCGGGCCCGAGCCGAAAGGCACCGGGGCCTTCGGCAGGCGGCGGCCCGCCGGGGCCAGCCGTCGCCGCGATGCCCAGGAACCACACGCCGCCGCTCGAATCAGTGGCCACCCGATGGACGTAGCTGCGGTCCAGCAGGGGGTCGTCGGTCAACCGATGCCAACCCGTCCGATCCAGCCACCGCACGCCAGTAAAACTGGCCCCGCTCGAGATCCAGAGGCGATCGCGTGTGTCCCGTACAACGCCAGTCACCGCGCCGAGGAACTCCCCACCAACCCGATCGATATGTTCGGTGGCGTTGGTGCCCCGCTGCACGCGAACGAGCCCGTTGGCGGTCGCCAGCCACAGGCCGTCGTGGCCGCGATAGATCTCGTTGACGCCGTTGCGGCCGTCGGCCGATGGGAACGACAGGAAGGACCATCGGACGGCCGAATGGATGTAGAGGAACAGGCCGTGGTCCGAGGCCACCCAGACATCGCCATTTGCTCGAACCCCGATCCCGTGCGCGTCAGTGATCTCGGCAAAGCGTGTGGTGAGCGGGCCCCACTCCTGATTACGGAGGACCGTCAGTTCGCCGGTCTGGTGGGCAGCCAGCACATCGCCGTCGCTATCGACGGCCAGCGAGACCGCCTGACTGAGGATCGGCTGGCGAGTTCCCCGCAGAACGTCTGATGCGTCCCACCGCCACAATCCCCGGACCGACTGGGGACTCGGAATGTAGGCCCAGGCCCGCCCGTCTGCCAGTTCAACGACGCTGGAGAGGACGTAGGGATCGGTGACGCGCGGCATCCGCGAGTGCCACGTCGTGCCATCCCAGCGGTACAGCCCGCGATCGGTGCTGATCCACACTCCCGCCTGGCCCGCCTGGTACAAGCTGAGCACGCGGCCAAAGGGTGCAGCGGCCTGGTGCGACCGGAACGTCTTGCCGTCCCATTCGTACAGCGCGCCAGTATCCCCAAGCAATAGCAGCGGGCCCTTGCGCACGCCGGCCATGGCCACCCACTCACGAGCGGCCCCGCGGGTGACGGCCCCTGCTACCCGGACACCGTGTCGGTCGGCGAGCAGGAGTTGGCCCCGGGCGAGCACCGCCACGCCGCTGCCGGAGATGGCCGCCACGTTGGTTGCCCGGTTCTCGTATCCGGCAGGAAGCGCGACGGGGCGCCATCGGAATCCATCGAAGTACGAGATGTCTCCCCGTGTGAGCACCCACAACGTGCCATCGCGGGCGTCGACGACGTCGAGCACCATGTCGGAGGGCAGGCCGTCGCGTGTGGTGAATCGGGACCAACGCCAGAGGTCACCGGGCGCGGCGGTCTGCGCGGCGGCAGACGATGCCAGCAGAGCGGTCAACAACAGAACGCCAATCATCGTCCGCATGTCGGACCCGCGTAATCGGCACGAAGCAGAGCTCATCAGTGCTCGTATCATGCCATAGAAGCGGAGGAGTCTCCCTGTGCCGGGACCCACCATTGGCGTGCCCAAAGCCGGCGACGTCGGAGCCTCGCTCGCTGCCCCGACCTAAACGGTAGGCTCGCGTCGAAGATCGGTTGCGCCAACGGCCCTCTCTCTGGTCCAATACGCGCGTGAGCGTCATCCCCGACAGTCAACGCAATCTGCTGCGCCTGCTTGCCGGACGTCTTGTGCCAGAGTCGGCGCAACGCTCCCGCACCGAGCACGATGAGATGCTCGCGCTTATCGACCAGGCTCTCGCTGACCGGCCGGCCGCCATCCAGCGCCAGTTCTCTCTATTCCTTCACGTGTTGCGTTGGGCACCGGTGGCGCGCTATGGACGCCCGCTCGACCGCCTCGCGCCACAGCAGCAGGATTCCGTGTTGCGCTGGTTCCAGGACTTCCCCGTTCAAGTGATTCGAAGCGGATTCTGGGGTGTCCGCACACTGGTGATGATGAGCTATTACGCCCGCCCCGAAGTGGGCGCATCGATCGGCTACCAACCTTCGGCCGACGGCAACGCGGTGCTCCATGCTCGATCGCGACGCTGACATCGTCATCATCGGCTCCGGCGCGGGTGGTGGCACGGTCGCCAGGGAACTTGCTCCTCTCTGCCGGGATGGCGCGCGCGTCGTGGTCCTCGAGGCGGGTCCCAAACTGCGTGAATCGGAGTTCACGGGCCGCGAGGTCGAAATGGCTCGGCGGCTGTATGTGGATGACGGCGGGTTCCTGACCGAAGACCGCGCCATGACGCTTGCGTTCGGACGAGCCTACGGAGGATCGACGGTCGTCTACACGGGCACATCGTTGACGATCGCCGAGCCGACGCTGGAACGGTGGGGCGTGCCCGGGCTGACGCATGGCGATGTGCTTCGGCGGTCGCAGAAGTACCTGGCGGACAACAACGTCCATCTTCTCGACGAAGAGGACCTCAATGACAACAACCGCCTGTTCGCCGAAGGCTGCCGCACGCTCGGGTATCGCGTCGAGCAGTTCCCGCTGAATCTGAAAGGCTGCACAGGATCGAGCCTGTGTAATCTCGGATGCCCCAGCGGCGCGAAGATGGGCACCCATCGCGTGCAACTGCCGGAGGCCGAACGGCAGGGCGTCAGCGTCGTGACCAACTGTACGGTCGACCGCATCGAAGATCGCGCGGTCGTCGCCACCGTCAGCGAGCGGTCGTACGGCGAGCCGTCCGCCTGGGCTCCGGGTGAGTACCGGGTCCGTGCCAGAGCCGTGGTCGTCTCAGCAGGAGCCATCGGATCACCGGCGCTGATGTTGCGGTCACAACTGCCCGCGCCGCTCCCGGCTCTCGGCCGGTACTTCACGTGCCATCCCGCGCTGATCCTTGTCGCTCAGCACGACCGCCCTATCACCAACTACGCTGGACACCCGAAGAGCTTCTACTGCGATCACTTTGCCGATTCGGAGGGGTTCCTGCTGGAAACGTGCATGTACTTCCCGTTTACGACGGCCAAGAGCCTGACCGGGTTCGGCGCCGAACACAGTCGCTTGATGCGCGCCATGGACCGGCTGCAGATGATTCTCGTGCTGGCAATCGATCCGCCAGAGCCCGATAACCGTGTGCTCGTCGATCGCGAGGGCCGGACGGTGGTGCGCTACTGCTTCACGGACCGGGTCAAACGGTCGCTGGTGCTCGCGATGAGAGCGTCGGCGCGCATTTTCTTTGCAGCAGGCGCGGCCCGGATCCACGCGCCGGCGTCGCCGCAGTTCTTCATCGAGGCCAGCGACGTACATCGAGTCGACGAACTGATCCCACTTGATGGTCTCGTGCTGGGCAAGGTCGCCATCGCGAGCGCGCATCCGATGGGGGGATGCCGCATGGGCTCGAGCCCTACCGAATCGGTCACCGACCATTGGGGCCAGGTCCACGGCGTGCCGTGGCTGTTTGTGGCGGACGGCAGCCTGTTTCCCCGCTGCGCCGAGATCAACCCGTACATAACCATCATGGCACTGGCCGACCGCGTCGCCGAAGGCGTCCGCCGGCAACTGCCGGAACTGCGAGCGCTGTCGTCATGAGGATGCGGGGATCCGATCTGGTCGTACGGGCATTGGAGGATGCGGGGGCACGGTTCGCCTTCGGGATCCCCGGCACCCACAACATCGAGCTGTACGACGCGCTGCATCGGTCACAACAGGTGCTCGCGGTGCTGGTCACCGACGAGCAGAGCGCCGGCTTCATGGCCGACGGCGTCTCGCGCACCTCGTCGAGCGTGGGCGTCGTCAACGTCGTGCCGGGCGCCGGCATCACGCATTGCCTCTCCGGCATAGCAGAGGCCTACCTGGATGGCATTCCGCTGATTGTCCTGGCCTGTGGTATCCGCAACGACACGGGCCGCGCGTATCAACTGCACGACATCGATCAGCTTGCCCTGCTCCGGCCTGTCACAAAGGCATGTCTCACACCGGCGACGCCGGATGACATCTACCAGGTCGTTCGACAGGCGTTTGATCTCGCCCAGGCTGGAACACCGGGTCCGGTCGCCGTCGAGATCCCCGCGAACTTCTATCTGCTGACGCACGAGGTGGCGGCCACGCCGCCCTACAGCGCCGTGGACGCGTCGATGACGGTCGCCCCCGATGCCCTCGCCGAAGCGGCCCGCCTCCTGAATGGCGCGACACGCGTGCTGCTCTATCTCGGATACGGCGCTCGTGACGCGGGGCCCGCGCTGGTCGCCATCGCCGAGAAGCTCGGCTCACCGGCCGCGACGACCATCCAGGGCAAGGGCGTGTTCCCCGAACATCATCCCTTGTGGTTGTGGAACGGCCTCGGTCGTTCCGCGCCTCCGTTTGTCCGGACGGTCGCGGGCCGATGTGACGTCATGCTGGCAATCGGATGCCGGTTTGGAGAGGTCGGCACGGGAAGCTACGGATTCACGCCCCCGGCGACGCTCATCCACGTCGATATCAACCGCGACGTCTTTCATCGCAACTTCCCGGCGACACTGGCCATCGAAGCCGACGCCTCCGCATTCGCGTCGGCACTCCTGCCGCTCATCACGGCCCGTGAGGAATGGGGCGACACCACAGAACACATGGCGGTCGGCCATCGCGACCTTCGTGAGACGTGGCTGCGCGACCGGAGCGAAACGAGTGTGACACCGGCCGTCCTCTTCGACGCGCTCCAGAGCCTGTCGCCCGACGCGATCTATGCCACCGACAGCGGGAACGGGACGTTTCTCGGCATGGAACATCTCAGGCTGGACCTGCCCGGACAGTTTCTCGCCCCGGTGGATTTTTCCTGTATGGGGTATGCGGTGCCAGCGGCCATCGGCGCCAAACTGGCCAACCCGGCTCGCGACGTTGTCGCACTGCCAGGGGATGGCGCACTGTTGATGACCGGGCTGGAACTGGCGACGGCCGCGTCGTACGGCCTCGGCGTCGTGGTCTGCGTGCTGCGCGACGGCGAACTCGCGCAGATTGCCCAGTTTCAGAGAACGGCGCTTGGCGAAGAGGAAAACAGCGTGCTGCCGCCGTTCAAGGTGGACGCGCTGGCCGCCGCCGTTGGCGCCGAGTACGTGGCATGCCGACAGGACGCTCACGTCGCTGGCGCGCTCAATCGAGCATTCGAAGTGGCGCGCGGCGGCAGGCCGGTCGTCGTCGACGTCGCGATCGACTATTCGCGAAAGACGTTCTTCACCAAGGGCGTCGTGGCAACCACGTTTTGGCGATTGCCGTGGGGCGACCGCCTCCGGATGCTTGGACGCGCCGTGTCGCGCAACGTGCGACGTCTCGATTAACTGGGGACGGTTTCAAAACCTGCGTATGCGGCCCGTCACCAGGCCGTCAGAACGGGTTGTGAAACCGGTTCTCCTCTCGCTCCGGCGATGGCCCATCCCCGATGGTATGCTCTTGCGCGTGCACATCCCTGACGGCTTTCTGAGCGTCGGCGTCACCACGGCCACCTGGGCCGCGGCCACCGTCGGCGTGGCCTCCGCGCTTCGGGCGGAGAAGGCCGACAGCCATCCAATGCCAGCCGGCATTCTCGGCGCCACGGCGGCCTTCCTGTTCGCCGCCCAGATGATCAACGTGCCGATCGCGCCCGGCGTCAGCGGCCACCTGGTTGGAAGCGCGCTGGCTGCGGCGCTGCTTGGGCCTTGGCGCGCGCTCGTCGCCATGGCTGTCGTGCTGACCATCCAGGCCGTGCTCTTCCAGGACGGGGGCATCAGCGCGCTCGGCGCCAACATCGTTGATATGGGTGTGGCGGGTGTCGCGGTCGGGTACGCCGTGGCGGCGCTCACCACCCGCTGGTTGAGAAGCCCACGCGGATTTGCCATCGGGGTCGTGGTCGGCGCGTTCGCGGCGACCGTTGCGGCATCCGTCCTGACCGGCGTCTGGCTCGGCCTATCGGGCCTCTATCCGCTCGGGGCCATCGTGCAGGTCATGCTGGTGACGCATGTGGCGATCGGCGTGCTCGAAGCGGCACTGACCGGGGCCATCCTCGTGACCGTGCTGCGGTGGAGACCGGACTTGGTGCGGGGTCTCAACACCAGTCATACGGTGAGCCATCCGGCCGTTGCATTTGTCGGCATCCTTGGCGTGGCTGTCGTGATCGCGGCCTTCATCTCGCCCTTCGCGTCAGCGCTGCCAGACGGTCTCGAGTATGCGGCCGAGCGCCTCGGCTTTGCCGGTCGTGCCCACGCCGCGTGGTCGGCGCCCTTTGCCGAGTACTCGCTTCCATTCGCAGCCTCGGGCCGTGTGGCCACAGCGATCGCCGGAACGCTCGGAACGATCGCGGTGGCCATGCTGGCCTGGCTCATCAGCCGCGGTCTCCGGGCACCGACCGATGCCATACACCGGTAGGCGCCACGGCTTCGTCTTCGCATGCGGGTTGGTCGTCGCGTCTGCCGCGGCCCTTGCGCCGGCAGGCTTGCAGGGGGATCGCCCACCTGTGTGGGCGTGGGGTCTGTGGACGCTTGCCTTCGCTACCGCACTGTGGGCATTTCACAAAGCGGGCCTTCTCGTCGCCGAAGCTCTGCGACGGATCACCTGGCTGACGCCGGTCGTCGCGGTGTTCGCGCTGCCCGCGGCGCTACTCGCACCGACTCGTTCCCGAGGTCTGGTGGCGCTGACCCTTTCGGTGCGCGCGTTGGCGGCGGCCGCCGCAGGCGCCGGTATCGCCACCTGGCTCGGGCCAAGCGGCATCGTCAACGGCACCCGCCACCTGGGTGCGCCGCAACGATTGGTCGATGTGCTCGAGGCGACACTCGCCAGCCTTGCGACTGTGCTGCGGCAGGTCAGAGCCATGCTCCAGGCACGCGAAGCTCGACGCACACGTTTCGGCGCGTGGAGTGACATGTTGACGGAACCGGCAGACACCGTCCGCGGGTTCGGCAGATTGGTGGCCGCGTTGCTCCTCCGCTCACTCGAGCGGGCCGAGGCCCTCGAGCGCGCCCGCCGCGCAAGAGGGCTTGAGCCATGAGCAGCGAGCGTCCGCGGGCTGTCGGCTTCGAGGTCTCCGGCCTCACGTACCACTACCCGGACGGATCGGCTGCGCTCGACGGCATCAGTCTGCGTGTCGACGCCGGAGAACGCGTCGCGCTGCTCGGCCCCAATGGCGCCGGTAAGTCCACGCTGCTCCTGCACGTGGCGGGCCTCCTGCCCGAACGGCGTCGATACCTGCATGTTCACGAACCAGGGGGAACCGCACATCGCCATGGCCTGGTGGGACGGGTCGTGGTTGACGGTACGGAACTGGCGCCCGGCAGCATCAAACGGATCCGCGATCTGGTGGGCATCGTGTTTCAGGATCCCGATGACCAGTTGTTTGGCCTGACGGTTGGTGAGGATGTCGCCTACGGCCCACGGGCCCGCCGCTGGACGGCGACGACGACTGCCCACGCGGTCGAAGAAAGCCTGGCCGCCGTCGGCCTGTCCGGATTCGAGCACCGCTCGCCGCACCATCTCTCGGCCGGCGAAAAGCGCCGCGTGTGTCTTGCCGGCGTGCTGGCGTGTCGTCCCGGCCTGCTCCTGCTCGATGAGCCCTCGTCTGGTCTTGATCCCCGCGGCCGGCGCGGGCTGGCGGAATTGCTGCGCGGCCTGACCGCGACCATCGTCGTGGCGAGCCACGACCTGGGATTCGTCACCGAACTCTGCTCGCGTGCTGTCGTTCTCGACCACGGAGGCATCGTGGCGGACGGATCCGTCGCGGCGATCCTCGGTGATCACGACCTGCTGCTGCGGCACGGTCTGGCCTGAACTTCAGACGGGATTGGGGATTCGGGTTAGCGTTGCCCACCCACTTGGCCCCAACCGGGTCGTCATGACAGAATCTGGCTGCCATGATTGACGGACTCGTCAGCATCGACGCCATTCGCGAAGCGTCCGCCCGCATTCGCCCGCTGGCCCGGGTCACGCCGCTTCTCGAGGTGACCGACGTCAGCGGTGATCTCGAGCCTCCAGGTCCGCTGTTTCTGAAATGTGAGAATCTCCAACGCAGCGGGGCCTTCAAGATTCGTGGCGCCGTCAACATGATGCTCAGGCTCCCCGAATCCGATCGGGCCCGAGGTGTCATCACGTTCTCATCCGGCAACCACGGCATCGCGATGTCGCTGGCCGCGAAACTACTGGGCGTGTCCGCCGTCGTCGTCATGCCGACCACGGCGCCAACCGTCAAAGTAGAGGCGGCCCGCCGGCTGGGTGCGGAAATCGTGTTCGAGGGCACGACGACGATTGAGCGAAAGATCAGAACTGAGAAGCTGGCGGCCGAACGTGGGCTCACCATTGTGCCGCCGTTCGACCACGAGTGGATTGTCGCCGGCCAGGGCACGATGGGACTCGAGATTCTCGAACAGTGCCCGCAGGTGTCAGCTGTCTATGTTCCAGCCAGCGGTGGAGGCATGATCGCGGGCGTCGCCACCGCGATCAAGAGCCTGAACCGGGCCGTGCGAATCATTGGCGTCGAGCCGGCCGGCGCGAACAGGATGACGAAGTCGCTACACGCCGGTCGCCCGGTCACGCTGGATTCGGTCAGCGGCATCGCCGACGGCCTGCTCGCGGTGCGTCCAGGCGATATCACGTTCCGGCACGTGCAGGCCTACGTCGACTACATGATCACCGTGGACGATGCGGCCATCGCGCGTGCGATCCGGTGGCTGTTCGATCACGCAAAACTCGTCGTCGAACCGAGCGGCGCGGCCACGGTCGCCGCCGTGCTCGGTCGCCAGGACGCGTCGTGGTCTCGGGATGGAGCGGCGAGAGTGACCGTCCCGGCGGGAAGCCCGACCGTCGCCGTGCTGAGCGGCGGCAGCGTGGACGCGACCGCATACGGACGGTACATCACCGGCGGGATCTAGCACTCGAAATGGGGTTGGGAGGAAACGATGGCTGAACGAGAAGCCCTGATCGACAGGTTTGTCAGGTACGCGAAGATCGATACCCAGTCGTCGGGGACCTCGACGTCGTACCCGTCCACCGAGAAGCAGAAGGAATTGCTCCGTGTCCTGATAGACGATCTGAAGGCGGCCGGGCTCGACGACGCCGCGATGGACGAGTGGGGCTACGTGATGGCCACGCTTCCATCGAATATCCCCTCAGGGCATCCCGCCCGCGGCAAGGTCCCGACCGTTGGCCTCATCGCCCACGTGGACACGTATCACGAAGTCAGCGGCGCCAACGTCAAACCGCAGATCCATCGCCACTACGACGGCCGCGACATCGTCCTGCCCGGTGATCCGTCGCAGGTCATCCGTGTGGCCGATGAACCCGAACTCGCGGCATGCAAGGGGCTGACGGTCATCACCACCGACGGAACGACGTTGCTCGGCGCCGACGACAAGGCTGGCGTGTCGGTCATCGTCGAGACGCTGTGGCAATTCAAGGAGCACCCATCCCGACTGCACGGCCCCATCCGCGTGGGCTTCACGCCGGACGAAGAGGTGGGCCGCGGCACAGAACATTTCGATGTCGTAAAATTTGGCGCCGCCGTCGCGTACACGATTGACGGGTCCGGCCTGGGTTCGCTCGAAGCCGAGACGTTCTGCGCGGACACGGCGTTTGTGACGGTGACCGGTGCGGACGTGCATCCGGGTTACGCCAAGAATAAGATGGTGAACGCCGTGCGCGTGCTGAGCGCACTGCTGATGGCGTTGCCGCAGCACAAGACGCCCGAGACGACCGAGGGCCGGGAAGGATTCCTGCATCCCATCTCGATCTCCGGCAATACGTCCGAATCGAAGGCGCAGTTGCTCGTCCGCAGCTTCAGCGAGGAAGGTCTGCGCGAACTCGAAGACATCCTGCGCGACACCGCCGCCTTCATGGAGAAGCGGTACACCGGCGCGAAAGTAGCCGTCGAGATCAAGGACGCCTACCGGAACATGAAATACAAACTCGACGCCGTCCCGCATGTCGTCGAGTGCGCCGACCAGGCCGTCCGGCGCGCCGGTCTCGTGCCGCAGCGTCTCCCCGTGCGCGGGGGCACCGACGGATCACGCCTGTCGTTTATGGGACTGCCGACGCCGAACCTCTTCAACGGCTCGATGAACTTCCACGGCAAAAAGGAATGGGTGCCGCTCGAATGGATGGCCAAGTCGGTGGAGACGCTCGGCCATCTCTGCGACATCTGGGTCGAGCGATCTGCATTGGGGACGGTTTCATAACCGGCGAACTGCGGCACATCGTTCCAGTCGATCGCCATCAGCTCTCTCCGGGCCCCTGGGTTCGTTCCGAATCCCGAACCCCGTCTTCTGGCTTCTTCCTCACTCAGCGGCGATGCCGTTCAGGTCGCGAAACAGCTTTTCGAACCGATCGAGCGCCGCGTCGAGATCGGGCAGCGCCAGGCGCAGCGTGGCCGTATTCTCGAACAGATAAGACGCCGGCGCGAAACTGTCGAACTTCGGCGCCCACGGCGGCATGGAGGCGAAGAACCGCTCGACTTCGGCCACGAGCCGATGAGGCGCATCAGCCGGCGCGTCCCCCGGGAGCACGCCCGATTCGCCGAGGTTGAAGGCCCCGGTCACCAGTTCGCGGAACAGGGGACGGCCGAGCATGTCTTCGATCTGCGCGTCGTCCTGATCCACATACAACGCCGGCCTCAGGATCCTTCCGAACTGGAGCACGCCGCGCTCCCACAGGCCCTCGAGCCGGCGCGGGTGGCTCATCAGGCCATCAGTCAGGACCACGATCTTCTGAGCCGCGTTGGCGAAGAGCGCGGCGAACGGCCCGATGCTGTCGAGTCCACCGATCGGCACCAGGCTCCACGCTGGATCGAGATGATCGCGCCCCTGCTGCTGCAACTCACGCGAGAACCACTTCAGGTACAGCACATCGCTGGCGCGGTCGAGCAGCAACGTCTGGGGACCCAACACCGCCCGCCGCGCCACGTCGTACGCCAGCGCCGCCCGGATCGGAAACGACGTGTCCTGGTCGTTGCTCAGGAACCGGTCGCCCACCTTCGTGCCCAGCACCTTGTCGTTGGCGCCCGCGTCTTCGGCGGTTCGCACGCCATCCAGGTGTTCGGGGTCAATCATGAACGGCGAGTGCGTCGTGTAGATCACCTGAAAGTGCGGCAGCAGCTGCTCGCGAATGAACCGCATCATGTCCATCTGCGCGCGGGCGTGCAGGCTGAGGCCCGGCTCGTCGAGCAGCACGATGTAGTCGGATTCGTGCTCGCGCCGGATGTGCGACAACCACACGAGGAAGGAAAAAAACCAGATGAACCCGCTGCTTCGCTCGTCAAAGCTGAGCGTCACGTTGTGCCGCTTGTTCCGGATGCGGGTCCGGAGGATGTAGCCGCTGTTGAACGGCGGGGGATCGTTTGGACGGGCGGCATCACACCGGAACTCGACGTCGAGCGACCGATCCTGGGTCCAGTAGTCGAGCACGTCGCGCGTGATGCGTTGCGACACCGACTCGAGTTCGGCGACCAGGTACTCGAACTGGTCGATCTCCTGCAGATCCTCAGCCGATGTATTCGCGAGTTCGAGCAGCGCCAGGAACACCGAATCGACCACCGTCAGCTGGTTGGCGGCTTTGTGGCGGAGCAGTTCGTCGACGGACACTTCCGCAGGCAGGCGATGGTAATCCGCAAAATAGAGGAACTGCGGCAACCGCTTTTCGAGCACCAGTACGGCTTCATCGTGGACCGTCCCGTGCGGGAAGCGCTGCTGCGCCTCGGCCGCCAGCGCCGACTGGGCCGCCGTCGGGTGCTCGACGTCCTTGACGAGTCTGGTCAGCTCAGCGACCGTCGTCACCGACCACAGGCCCTGCAGTTCCGCCGCGTCGAGCTTGGCCGCCCGGATCAGGTTCGAGACGACTCGACGCTCGTCGACATCGATCTGCCACCGCAAGCGGTTGTCGTAGCCTTTCGACACGACCACCTTGTCGCTGGTGAGCGCGTCGGGCCCAAGCGCGGCCCCGAGCGCCTCGAGATCGCGATCCACGAGCTTCCAGGTGGTCGTCACGACTCGGTCTGGCGCCTTCTGGCGCTTTTGCCGGTAGGACGCCCACCGTCTTCGCGGGTACTCGACGTCTGAGAAATCCCCATCGATCGGCAGAATCGGGTTCACGCGGTACAAGGCCTTCAGCAGCGCCGTCTTGCCCGATTCGTTCTTGCCGACAATTCCGGTGAGTGGCCGAATCGTGAATTCGGTGGAGTCGTCGATGCACTTGAAGTTTTCGACGCGGACAGACTCGAGGATCATGTTCTGGTGGCACTCCCTGGCCGATGGAAGATGTAGTCTGACGGGCGCCAATTGTCAATTGCTAAGTCCTTCGATCCATGAATTCGGCAACGAGTCTATTCACGTAGGACTTAGTGCTGAGCGAGCATAATTCACCGGATCGCCCCGCAAGAACACGAAACTGTCATGGCGAGTCGAAGCAATAACCGAACGGCCCGTCGCCCGGCGGCCCCGTTGGTGTTCGGTTTTCGCCCGCGATCCCGTCCTTAAGGATAGTGGCAACGGCGACGCTCGGATTGGGCGAGGCGCCGGCGGCTGGCATAGAATAGGGGCTCTGTCTGGAGGGCTCATGAGTAACCTGGTCAGGCGATCGCTGCTGCCGCTGTGTTTGTGTGCACTGGCGCTGGTGCATACCGGCTGCTCGATCAAGATGATGGCGATCAACACGCTCGGAAACGCCCTGGCTGAAGGCAGTTCCGGCTTCGCCAAAGACGATGACCCCGAACTGGTTCGGGATGCCGTGCCGTTTGCCCTGAAGACGATCGAAAGCCTGATCGATCAGTCCCCGAAGCACAAGGGTCTGCTGACAGCCGCGTGCAGCGGCTTCACGCAGTACAGCTACGCGTTTATCCAGCAGGAGGCCGACTTCATCGAGGCGCAGGACCTCGAACGGGCCACTGCGATGCGCGCGCGCGCCAAGAAGTTGTACCTGCGCGGTCGCGACTACGGCATCCGGGCATTCGAGGTCGAGTTCCCCGGCTTCGGCGATCAACTCCGCAAGAATACGGATGGCGTGCTGGCCAAGCTGAGCAAGAAGCACGTGCCCCTGCTCTATTACACGGCGGCCGCCTGGGCGGCGGCCTTTGCCATTGATATTGCGGACTCGCGTCTCTCGGTCGAACAGACCTTGTTCGAAAAGATGATGCGGCGGGCCCTGGCGCTGGACGAAACCTACGACCTGGGGTCGCTGCACGACTTCTTCGTTTCGTGGGACGCCGGGCATGCCACCGCCGGGGGCTCGATCAAGAGCGCCCGCGAGCATTTCGAGCGCGCTAACACGCTCGCCCACGGCCAGCGCGTCTCACCGTTTGTGAGCCTGGCCGAATCGGTCTCGGTGAGCGAGCAGAACAAGAAGGAATTCGAGCAACTGCTGAACGAGGCGCTGGCGATCGACATCAGCCTGGCGCCGGAACAGAAACTGGTCAACGTTATCGCCCAGCGGCGCGCGAAGTGGCTGCTGTCGAGGATCAACGAGCTTTTCTAGAGAGACTGGATCATGACCGCATACACAGACAGACGTCTTCATCGATTCGTGTCGGCCGCCCTCGCCGGCGTGCTGATGGTGGCCGTGCTCGGGCTAGCTCCGGCGACGGCCTCGGCCCAGACCATCACGATCAAGATGGCCACGCTGGTCCCGGAAAACTCGTCGTGGTTCCTGGTGCTCAAGGAAGTCGCCGACAAGTGGGGCAAGATCTCGGGCGGCAAGGTCAAGATCATCCTCTACCCGGGCGGTCGCAGGGGCGACGACCCGGACTACGTCCGCGACATGCGGCTGGGAGGATTGCAGGGCGCGGTCCTGACGTCGGTAGGCCTGGCCGAGATCGATCGGAGCATCTACGCGCTGAGCATCCCGATGGCGTTCGACACGTACGAGGAAGTCTACGCCGTGCTCGAGAAGATGCGCCCGCGCATCGAGGCGTCGCTCGAAGCCAAGGGCTTCGTGGTGGTCAACTGGGCGGACGGGGGCTGGGTCCACTACTTCACGAAGTCCCCGGTGGCGACCCCGGACGACCTCAAGAAGTTGAAGCTCTTCAGCTGGGCCGGTGATCCGAAGTCGATCGAGATCTGGAAGTCGCTCGGGTTCAACCCGAGGCCGGCTCCCTTGACCGAATTGATCACAGGTTTGCAGACAGGCCTGTTCGAGGCATTCGGCGCCCCGCCGCAGGTATGCGCCATCGCCCGCTACTACGAGAAGGCCAAGTACATGACCGACATGAATTGGGCGTTGATGCTGGGCGCCACGGTCATCGACAAGGGCACGTGGGCCCAGATTCCGGCCGATATGAAGCCGGCGCTCCTGAATGCGGCGCGCGATGCCGGCGCCAAGCTCCAGGCCGAAATCCGCAGGAGCGGCGAGTCGGACGTGAAGGCCATGCAGTCTGCCGGGCTGAAGGTCGTGCCGGTAGACGCGAAGACCAAGGACCTCTGGCGGAAGATGGTCGAGAGCATCTACCCGAAGCTCCGCGGCGACTACGTGCCAGCCGATATGTTTGACGAATCGCTCAGGTTCCTTGCCGAGTACCGGAAGGCGCACCCGCCCAAGCCGGCCGGGAAGTAGGTATGGTGACCGGCGTCCTCAAGCGAACCGAACAGGGCGTCCTGGTGGCGGCCCTGGGTCTGGCCTGCGTCCTGCCGCTGATTGATATCATCGGCCGGCCACTGGGAGGATTCCACATCATCGGCAAGGACGAGTACGTCTCCCACCTCACGCTGTGGCTGGCGTTTGTGGGCGGCCTGGCCGCCACCACCCAGAACAAGCACCTGACGCTTTCCACCTCGGAGTTCTTCGAGGAGGGACTGGCGCGCAAGCTGTCGCGGTTGTTTGCTTTCTCGGTGGCGGCCGCCGTGGTCGGCATCCTCGCTTTCTCCAGTTGGCAGGTGGTCCAGTCAACCCGCGGGGCGGTAGACAGTGTGCTGCCCATCGGGCTGCCCGCGTGGATGAGCCTGATGGTGATGCCGATCGCGCTCGCGCTGGGCGCGCTGGTGTTCGCGTGGAAGGCGTCAGATCAATGGTGGGGCCGGGCGATTGCGTTCATCGCGATTCCAGCGGCCTTTTCGATCGGCCTGCTGCCGCCAGGGGCGGCCGTCTATGTGTGGCCGCTGGCGCTCGTGATCGTGCTGGCGGCGCTTCTCGGAGCGCCCGTGTTCGTGGCGATGGGCGGGATCGCGCTGGTCTTCTTCTTCCGGGACGGCGTGCCGGTGAACCAGGTGACCTCCCGGGTGTACCAGCTGATCTCGTCGCCGACACTTCCGGCTATCCCTCTTCTGACGGCCGCGGGATACGTTCTCGCTGAGAGCGCGGCCGCCGAACGGCTTGTCCGGTTCTTCCGCGCCATCTTCGGATGGATGCCTGGCGGCGTGGCCGTGATGGTGGCTGTCGTCTGTGCGCTTTTCACGAGCTTCACCGGCGGCTCCGGCGTCACTATCATCGCGCTCGGCGGCCTGGTCTACCCCATCCTTCGAAAGGACGGCTATTCCGAGGGGTTCTCGCTCGGCCTGGTCACTGCCTCGGGCTCTCTTGGCCTGCTGTTTCCGCCGAGCCTCCCCGTCATCCTCTACAGCGTGGTGGCGAGTTCGAGCGAACAGCAGGTGCCCGCCCAAGATCTGTATCTGGCGGGCTTGCTCCCGGGGTTGCTGCTCGTCGTGATCACCGCCGCGTACGGGATTCTGATTGGACGCCGCGTCAGCAAAGAGCGGCAGCGGTTCTCTGTGCGCGAGGTGGCCGCGTCCGGCTGGCACGCGAAGTGGGAACTGGGGCTGCCGGTCGTGATCATCGCGCTCTTCGTGAGCGGCGTTGCGACGATGCTCGAAACGGCGGCGGCGGCACTCTTTTACGCGGTTGTGGTCGAGTGCTTCGTGACGCGCGACATCCACATCTTTAAGGCGCTTCCGGAGGTACTGCTCAAGGCGGCTGGACTGATGGGGGCTGTGCTGATCCTGCTCAGCATCGCGATGGGGCTCACCGGCTACCTGGTGGATGCCCAGATCCCCGACATGCTGCTCGGATGGGTCAAACAGAACATTCACACGCAGGTGGTGTTCCTGCTGGCGCTCAATGTGCTGCTGCTCGTGCTTGGCAGCGTGCTCGAGATCTACTCGGCGATCATCATCCTGGCGCCGATCATCGCACCGATGGGCAAACATTTCGGCGTTGACCCGCTGCACATGGGCGTCATCTTCCTGGCCAACCTGGAACTGGGATTCCTGTTCCCGCCGGTCGGCCTGAACCTGTTCCTGTCGTCCTCACGGTTCAACAAACCGCTGACCAGCCTGTACCGGCATGTGTTGCCGTTCCTCATCATCACCGGCATCGGGGTGCTGCTCATCACGTACACCGACTCGATGTCGCTAGGGGTGCTCAGGTTGCTCGGCAAACGTTAGGATATCCCGCATGCGGTCCCGACACTTTCTCGCGCTCGCCCTCGTATGTGTCGTTCTTGTCGTCTCGGGCGTCGTGTCGGTGGCCCAGAAGGGACCGGCCCCGCCCGTCTGGCCGGGTAACCTCGGCAAGGGCGTGACGCTGCTCCCCAACGGCTGGAAGATCGCGCCGGCGGGAAAACACCTGTCAGTGGGCGACCTTCCGCTCGCCATGGTGGAATCGCCGGACGGCAACTACCTGGTCATCACCAACAACGGGTACGCCAAGCCCACGCTCACGGTTGTCGATCTCAAACACGGCTACGTGAGTTCGAAGACCACGTTGGAGCACGCCTGGCTGGGACTGGCCTGGCATCCGGACAATCGGCGCGTCTTCTCGTCGGCGGCTGGCCAGACAGCGGTCAGCGAACTGTACTGGACGCCCGGCAAGCTCACGCTCGGGTCGCTCTTCGCGCTCGGGCGCGACACCCAGCGCCCGCAGCCCGGGATCAACCGGCCCGAGCCGGTCGAACAGAGTTTCGTGGGCGGCATCGCGATCGCCCCGGATGGTCGCAACCTGTATGCGGTACACGTGCTCGGCGAAGCGCTGACGATGCTCGACCTGAAGGCCGGGCTGGTTCGACGCACCGTTGACGTCGGCGCCGAACCCTATACCTGTGTCATCTCTGCCGATGGTAAGTCCGTGTACGTGTCGGTCTGGGGCGGCGCGAAGGTGCTCGTCTTTGACGCGGCGACGCTCGAAAAGCGCGGTGAGATCGCCGTCGGTGAGCATCCCAACGCGATGGTGTTCTCGAAAGATGGCCAGCGGCTCTTCGTCGCGTGCGCCAACACGAACGCCGTCTGGGTGATCGACGTCGCGTCGAAGACCGTCAAGGAACAGGTATCGGTTGCCCTGTTCCCGGATGCGCCTCCCGGAGCCACGCCCAATGGTCTCGGCTTGTCGCCCGACGGCAATCGCCTGCTCGTCGCCAACGCCGACAACAACGCCGTCGCCGTCATCAACACGAGCGATCCTCAGCGCAGCGCGGTGGAGGGGTTCATCCCGACGGGTTGGTATCCGACCGCCGCCATGTTCAGCAAGGACGGCGCTCGAATCTACATCCTGAGCGGCAAGGGCCTCGCCTCGCTCGCCAATCCGCGCGGCAGCCATCCCGGCGTGCCGGGGTTCGGCGACGGCCAGTACAGCGGCGCCATGCTGCAGGGTTCGTTGTCCATCGTGCCGGTTCCGGATCAGGCGAGGCTTCAGGCCATGACGAAGAGCGTCTACAGCTTGACGCCATTCACCAGTGCATCGATCCTGGCTCCCACGTCCGCCCCGGCCGCGTCACCAATTCCGAAAAGAGTCGGCGATGCCTCTCCCATCAAGCATGTCTTCTACATCATCCGGGAGAACCGCACCTACGACCAGATCCTGGGAGACCTCGAGCGCGGCAACGGCGACCCGAACCTCGCGCTTTTCGGCGAAGACGTGACCCCCAACGCCCACGCGCTGGCACGCGAGTTCGTCGTACTCGACAACTTCTACGTGGATGCGCAGGTCAGCTACGACGGGCATGCCTTTTCGACCGGCGCCTATGCCACCGACTTCGTCAACAAGATCTGGCCGACCAACTACGGCGGCCGCGGCGCACGGTACCTGAGCGAAGGCGGCGGCAAGATGCGCAACGCCTTTGGCAACGTGACGGCACCGCTCAACGGCTACATCTGGGATGCCGTCAAGCGCAAGGGACTGAGCGTTCGAAGCTACGGGGAGTTCGTTGAACGCGGCGCCGAACCGGAACTGGAGCACGACACCGGAAAAGGCAACGTGACGGCCACCGTGCCCGGACTCAAGGGACTGGTTCATCCGAACTACCCGCCCTACGACCTGAGCATCCCGGACAACAAGCGCGTGGACATCTGGATCGAGGAATTCACGCGGTTCGACAAGAGCGGCACGCTGCCCAGCCTCAGCATCATCCGATTGGGCAATGATCACACGGCCGGCACCCGCACGGGCTACCCGACCCCCCGCGCCATGGTCGCGGAAAACGACGTGGCCCTTGGCCGGATCGTCGACGCGATCACCAACAGCTCGTCCTGGAAGGACTCGGCCATCTTTGTGCTCGAGGACGATGCGCAGGCCGGGCCCGATCACGTCGATATGCACCGGTCCATCGCGCTCGTCATCAGCCCGTTCACCAGGCGGATGGTCGTCGACAGCACGCTCTACACGACGTCGGGGATGCTGCGCACCATCGAGCTCATCCTCGGCGCGCCTCCGATGAGCAACTACGACGCGGCCGCCACGCCGATGTACAACGCGTTTCAGACGATGCCCGTCCTGACGCCGTACAAAGCGAGGCCGGCGCGCATCGACATCCAGGAAAAGAACGCCGTCAATGCGTGGGGGGCGGCGGCGTCGGCGCGGATGTATCTGGCGGAAGCCGACCTGGCCCCTGAACAGGAACTGAACGAGATCATCTGGCGGTCCGTCAAGGGCCCCACCAGTGTGATGCCTCCTCCGGTTCGTGCGGCCTTCATCCGCGCCCTGCCAGCGGCGGCGGGGAACGATACTGATGACGACGATCGGCCGGCGCCGCCAAAGGGCCGACAGGATCGGTAGCGGGTCTTCGGCTCGCACCCAAGCAACTCGACCGGGCTCGACACGACTGGACGGGACGGGGGGACGACACGCGTGGTTAGGTTTATCGCCCGGCAACCCATCTTCGACAGGAAGCTCGGCGTCGTCGCGTACGAACTCCTCTTCCGTTCGGACCTTGACAACTACTGCAAGGGCATCGATGCCGATGCGATGAGTTCGTCGGTCATCAACGACAGTATGCTGCTCTTCGACATCGATCAACTGACGGATGGGCGGGGCGCTTTCATCAACGTGGGTCGTAAGGCGCTGCTTCAGGGATACGCTTCGCTGTTGCCCGCGCGCCTGGTCACCGTGGAGATTCTCGAAACCGTTGAGCCGGACGACGCCGTCATCGACGCATGCCAGAAGCTGAAGAAGGATGGCTATCGGATCGCTCTTGACGATTTTGTCGACCGGCCGGAGATGGATCGACTTGTCGCTCTGGCTGATTGCCTGAAAATCGATGTCCTGACGACCCCGCCAGCCAACCTGAAGGGGCTTGTCGCGCGCAGACGCCGGCCCGGCCTTCGGCTGCTGGCCGAAAAGGTCGAGACGCACGAGGTGTTCCGGCAGACAGCGGCGCTGGGATTCGAACTGTTCCAGGGGTTCTTCTTCGAGAAACCGGTTGTCTTGTCCAGGAAGGATGTGCCCGGGTTCAAGCTGAACTACCTGCGGTTACTGAAAGAGATGAACGATGGGTCGTTCAATCTCGACCGGATTGAACACATCACCAAACAGGACGTCTCGATTTCGTACAAACTCCTCCGCTACATCAACTCCGCCGGATTCGGCTTGCGGAACAGGGTCTCGTCGATCCGCGAGGCTCTGTTCCTGCTGGGAGAGGACAACATCCGGAAGCTGGTGACGTTGTGGGCCCTG
Organism: Acidobacteriota bacterium; assembly: GCA_026393675.1. Classification (NCBI taxonomy): domain Bacteria; kingdom Pseudomonadati; phylum Acidobacteriota; species Acidobacteriota bacterium. Next base: position 65,824 of record JAPKZQ010000030.1, read on the forward strand.
GCCGGACTTGGCCAGGAGGGACCGTCCGAACTTATCGTCACGTCAGTGACTCGGGCACGGCTCTGCGAAGCGCTGGCGCCTGCGACTGAGGGCGACGCACGCAGGTCGGAGGCCTATCTGCTTGGCGTGTTCTCGCTCATTGATGTGGTGGTCGGTCAGCCGATGTCGACGGTGGTTGGCCAGTTACCCATTTCCGATGATGTCCGCGCCGGGCTGGTCGAGCACTCGGGGCGTCTGCGGCCTATTCTGGACTGCGTCGAGGCGTACGAACGGGGAGACTGGGCAGGGTTTTCCGCGCGCGCCCAGGAACTCGGCATCGACGAGGCTGCGTTCCCGGATCTGTACAACGCGGCACTGGCAGGCACCTCTGAGTTGATTGGCCAACCGCGGCCAAGGGCATAGCCTGAAGACTGAATTCGGAGCACGGGCAGGCGGGTCCGTACAAAAAAGTAGCCCACCGTCTGATTCCCCAACGCTGACGGGCCCCCATCCGTCAACGTCAAAGCCCAGGCGGTGGGCTGGCGACTTATTATTACGCAATCGGAATGCCAGCGGCCAGAACCTCCCAAGCCGTGTTTTCTGGCCTGATTCAGAGCGCCCGTCCCACTGACCCTCTACCGGCCGTGCGGAATTCCGGCGACCGTCGGATCGACTGCCGAACAACCGACAGTTCGTTCTGTAATCACTCCCGGAGTGTTTGTGCCGGCGCAACCACTCCGGGAGTGATTATCGGGGCACGGCGCCGCCCGCGCCGTGCCTACTGACGTGCGCGGTTGGTCACCACCACCAGATTCGGCAGTGGTCCCCGGTCGAAGAAATCCCGGAGTTGTGCGTCGAAACGCGGCGAGGCGGCCAGGACAGACGTGGGCACGCCGATCAACGTCTTGATCGGCTCGTATTCTTCTTGCCGCATCACACAGTACGCAACGGAGGGGCTCTTGAAAAACGTGGATACCTCCGACACGTCGAACATCTGGTCGACGTGCCGCCGAAGGTAGAACGTCAGGCTGGGCGTGGCCACGCGGTAGGTGCCAACGCGGGCGCCAGGCACTGCAGCCTGTTGGATGGCGCGCGCCAAGTGCGGCACGGGCTTGTAGCGTTCGAAATCGGGCAGCGCCCACAGGACCAGCACCCAGTGGCAGATGACCAGCGCCGCGCCGATCGCGGCGCACGCGGTCGCGGCGGACCGCCTGGCCAGAGCGACCAGCGCCACCGCCGACCCGACGCACAGCACGACGCCCGTGGCTGTGGCCCCAGCGAGGTGGATGCGATCTTCAGCGCCGCCGACGAACCACACGATGGCGCTTCCCAACACCAGCAGCACGACGGCGACCACACCCAGGCTCCACGTTGCAGCCGCGGTCAGTCGCGGAGACAGCGCCTTCCTGAACAATCCGTCCAGCACGCCGCCGACAAGCGGCGCGGCCGCGACGACGCACGGCAGGATGTACAGATCCTGCTGCGCCTTCGAGAGCGAGAAGAACACGACGATGAGGATGATCCAGAGGCCCAGCAGCAGACGAACCGTCTCCTGCGAAATCGGATCGTTCACCCCGCCGTCGCCGTGATGTTCGGGGCGCCCGCGCCATAGGCGACGCCACGGCACGACTGCGAGGCCGACCGGCAGCAGGAGCGACCACGGGAAGTACAGATCGGCAAACAGGACCGGCAGATAGAACAGCGGCCCGCGGCTCGGGGCCCCGATCCCCTCGGCGTACCGTGCCAGATTCTCGCGCATCAGAAACGTCGAGATGGCGTCCCAGCCATGCTGCCCGCAGAGCAACGCGTAGTACGGCACGACGATCGCCGAGACCACGACGGCGCCGGCCGGCAGCATCATGCGCGTGATGCTCATGAGTCGCCGGGAGGCGACCAGGTAAACCAGGAACACCAATGCAGGCAGGACAATGGCGACGGGACCCTTCGTGATCACGCCGAGACCGGTCGCCACGTACATCGCGAACAGCCACCGGCGCCGACGCTGCGGCTGCGTCTCGGCCAACACGAAGAATAGCAGCGTCAGCCCCAGGAACATGGCCGCATAGACGTCGATGATGATGCGCCTGGAGAACAGCAGGAACCGCGGCGTCGCCGCCAGCGTCAGCGCGGCGAGCAAGCCAGCGCTGGTCGAACACGCCATCCGACCCAGCACGAACACCGTCGCGAGGATGACGAGGGCGCCCACGACGACCGGAAGCCGCGCGGAGGCCAGCGACACCCCGAAGATCTTGTAGGAGGCGGCGACGGCCCAGTACGAGAGCGGCGGCTTGTTGAGGCGCGGCTCGTAGTTGAACGTGGGATTGACGTAGTCGCCCGCTTCCATCATCTCGCGAGGCGTCTCGGTGTAGAACGCCTCGTTGGCATCGATGATGGACGTCGCGCCGAGATTCAGGAAGTACGGCAGCAGAGCCGCCACGAAGAGCAGAATCAGCGCTACGCGCCGCGAACCCATGGCGTCATCGTACCACCTTCGCGTCACGCTCCTGGCCTGTGCTGACGGCGCTCGCGCGCGTCCAGGCCGAAGCCCGCCACCAGCACCACCAGGCCGACGACCACCAGCATCATGGCCCACGCGGGCTTATCAAACCACTTGTAGTGATCGGCAATCATCCAGAAGGCGACGCCGCTGTTGACGAGTCCCGCGTAGTAGAAGCTCTTGCGCTGCCGCCGGTGGCTGACGAGCGCAATCACGAGCGCCAGACCGAGGTACGACCAGTCGAACACCCGCGAGTACTCCGCGGTCTCATTCAGATAGGCCAGCGGCTCGAGGATGGCAAACGGCGACAGCGTGAACAGGAGCCAGGCGGCCGTTTTCATGGGTTCGGTGCCGCGGGCGTCAGCGGCCGAGGCGCACGTATAGAACAACACGCCGTTGAGCGACATCCCGGCCAGCGTATCGAGCAGGAGCGGGTCGCTCACGCGCCCGGACTGGAACCGCTGCAGCGAGAGGCCTCCAAGGTAACTGACAAGCTTGCCATCGAGCGCCAGCAGTTCCATGACGATCACGAGCGACAGGCCCGCTCCCGTATAGAGCGGCCCGCTGAACCAGGCTCTGCCGCTTCGCTCGAGTCCAAACCCGAACAGCGCGTAGATCGGCACGAGCGGCAGCAGGTGCAGCGCGAGGCGGTCCCACTGGCTCTTCTCGATCCACACACGCAAGCCGAAATCCCCCAGCACGGACAGTACAAACAGCAGCGCAAGCAGGGTGAACACCGTGCTCAGCGCGATCGTGCGCGTCCGCAGCGCCAGCCAGGCCGACCACGCCCACGCCACCAGCACGGTGACCTGCAACTGCAGGTTCGACACGCCCGAACTGAACAGCTGGCCCGGCGTGCCGTCCGGCACAACCCAGAGTTTCGTTTCGTGGAACAGGATGAGCAGGAACAGCGGCAGCAGGCTGACGCCGCCAAGGTAGAACGCCACCGACACGGCCTTGTGGTCGCGGCGCGCCAGCACGTGCGCGGCGACGTTGAGGCCGATAAACGGCAGGCCAAGCACGACGAACGGTTCGGCCACGCCCGTGACGGCTTCGTAGAACCGATGCGCGCCGAAGTAGAACAGGCTGCCGCACATCAACGTGAACGCCCCGAGGTAGAGGGCGATCTGCGAGTAGGACAGCGAGCGGCTTTCGCCAATCCAATCGTCCTCGCGCCGGTCGAGGTGCCGGTATGCCGTTCTCAGGGTCGCCGCCTCGTGCGCGTAGATCAGTTTCAGACGGAGCCAATCTTCAATCTGCTGCAGGTGCGGCCGCACGCGCGTCGCCAGCACCGACACGTACTGGCTCGGACGCGCGAACACGGGCCGGCCTTCCAGGTAACGCCCCAGATCGAGCGCCATCTCGTGGGCCGAGGGATAGCGGTCCCTGGGATCATGCTCGAGCGCTTTGAGCGCAATTGCCTGTAACGGTTCCGGCGCGGACGGTTCGATCTCGACCGGCAAGCGTGGTGTTCCGGCGCGCACGGCCGCGAGCAACTCCGCCTCGTCGCGCCCCTCGAATGGCGGAAGCCCGCAGAGCAGTTCGTACAGCACGGCCCCAAGCGCATACACGTCGGTGCGTCGGTCGATCGCCATCGACGGGTCGAGTTGCTCGGGCGCCAGGTACCGGGGCGTGCCGCGAAAGTGCCCGCGTGCCGGGTCGCCGGCGCTGAGGCCAAAGTCCAGGATTCTCGGCCGCAACTGCGCATCGAGCATGATGTTGGCGGGCTTGAGGTCGCGATGCTGCAGCCCGAGCGTGTGGGCGTTGTGAATGGCCTCGCAGACCTCCTTGAGGATGCGGGCCCGCTGCGGGTACTCGAGCGACGGCCCGATCTTGCCCAGCTCGAAGCCATCCACGTACTCCATGATCAGCACCGGCGGCGTCGAGTCGGGCCTGAACTCGTAGATCTGGACGATGCGCCGATCCTGGAACAGTGCGAGCGTGCGAGCCTCCTTCAGAAAATCGTTGAGGCTCACCGCCCGGTGACGATCGGTTCGCACGACCTTGGCGGCCACCATGCGGTCGAGTCTGAGGTCGTGGAGTTTGTAGACCTCACCCATGCCGCCGGCGGCGATGCGCTCAATGGTCCTGAAGCCCTCGAAGGCGGGCAGGGCGGTCTCCTGCAGCGCGTCGAGCGCGTCGACCGCGTCTCCCGCCTGTTCGAGTGTGCTGCAGACCTTCAGGTACTCCTCGATAAGGATGGCGAGCGGCGCGGCCAGTTCGGGCCGGTCGGCGCACACGACGGCCGGGTCGAGTGTCCTGCCGTCGGCCACGTGATGCGCGACCCAACGCTCAAAACGAGCCTCGAGATCCGGGTCGGTCATGCCAGCTCCCGCAGCTTCAGGGTGAGCGCCACCATCGCGCGAGCCAGCAGCATCCGGCAGGCGTCCTCGGTTCGTCCCATGCGCGCGGCGATTTCCTTGAAGCTGAGTTCCTCGAGTTTCCTCAGGACGACGACCTCGCGATAATCCGCGTCGAGCGCTTCCAGCGCGGCTTCCAGGCGCGTGGCCTCTTCGCCAATGGCCACCTGGCTGAACGCAGACCGCACGCGGGTCGCCATGACCTCATGGATCTGGTCGAGCGGAATCGACGCGGCGATGTCGCGGCGCTGCCGGTGCTGGAAATCGGCCTGATCGCGAATCTCGTTCTCGGCGATGCGCGCGAGCCAGGCCATCAGGGTTGCGCCATCACCGCCGGCAAACTGGTCCAGTCGCTCGAACGACCTGAGGAGCGTGGACTGCAGGATGTCGCGCGACTCCATCCGGCTCCGCAAATCACGGCCCATCCGGATCCGGATGACGGCGAGTAACCGGCCGGACACCCGCTGGTAGAGGCGACCGAGCGCTTCGGCCGAACCGGCCTTGGCGGCCATCAACAGCGCGGTGCTCTCCTCCCTTGTCATGGCGGGCACCACACTACCACCGGGATGCACGGGCGGGAAAGTCGAATCCGTGGGATTGGGCAGGGTGCGTTCGGTTCACCCTGCGGCTGCCGTCTTCAATGATAGGGAGGAGAAAGGACACAACCATGAGACACAAGACACTCGCACTGCTGCTCGTCGCGGTCGTTCCGCTGGTCGCCTGCCTCCAGAAGGACACGAGCACCACGATCTACATCCGGAACGACGGGACGATTGAGTGGGCCGTGCTCGACCAGAACGTCCGCTCCGACGAAGACGACTCCGGCAAGCGCTTCAACGAGGAGCAGGCCTACATTGACGCCATCCTGGGTGGAACCGACAGCCTCACCATGGGCTTCCGCACGCTCGGCGGGACGAACATCCGGTCGGTGGTTCTCCGGGACCGCGCGCCGTTCGCCACGCTGCGGTCAGCCGACTTCGAGCACCTCAACCAGGTGTGGGAGCGCGCGTTGAAGTCGTGCCAGGTCCCGCACCGCCTCGAGTTGAAGACCGACGGCCTCGTCACCACCTGGACGATGGCGATCCGGGTCGACCCGGAGCCGGAGTCGTCCTCCGGCTGCGACGCCGACGCGGTCGGGGCGGTGTGGTCGACAGACCACCTGCGCGTCATGCTCGAGTCGGGCAAGTTTTTGTCGGCCGCGGGTTTTAAGATCCTCTCGGCCGACAGCGTCGAAAGCGAGGAGGTCGCCGACGATACCATCAAGAAGAACGACGGCGTGCTGGTGTTCTCGCTGACATGGAAGAAGTGAAGGCGTGTAGAATATTGCGTCTCACGCGCAGTGCCCGGCCGCCCCCACCGCGCACGCACGGTCTCGACAGGAGGACTCGGCATGAAGGCACTCCGGCAGGCGACACTCGTCTGTAGCATCGTCCTGGGCGTCAGCACCTTGAACGCCCCTGCGCCGCACGCGGCTGCGGCCAACCCGCTGCTGGCCATCCTGCAGTCGGAGTTGGCGCGCAATTTCGACATCCTGAAGAAAGAGCCGGTGCCACCGTACTTCATCAGCTACTCGGTCACCGATACCCGCTCCACGACGATCAGCGCGGCGTTCGGCGCGATCGAACAGAGCTCCGAGAACCGGTTCCGGCGGCTGACCGCCGATGTGCGGGTTGGCAGCTACGAGCTCGACAGCACGCACCAGGTGCGTGGCGGAATGAGCGGCGGCCCGCGCTACTCACTGGTCTCGCTGCCCCTGACCGACGATGAGCTGCCCATCCGGGCTGTCGTCTGGCGGACGACCGACAGCCGCTACAAGCCGGCGGTCGAAGCGTTGTCCCGCGTGAAGACCAACATCGCCACCAAGGTGAAGGAAGAGTCGCCCTCAGCGGACTTGTCGAAGGAGCCGCCCCAGACATTCATCGGCCAGCCCGCCGCCTACACGATCGACGTGAAGGAATGGGAAGGCCGGCTCCGCCGCATCACGGCGCCGTTTGCCGAGGACCCGCTGATCTTCATGGCGGATGCCGGCCTCAGCGCCGAGGCGCGGACGACCTACTTCGTCAGCACCGAAGGCAGCCAGCTGCTCCAAGGCACGACGACGTGGCGGCTCTACATCCAGAGCCTGACGAAGGCCGCCGACGGGATGGAGCTGCCGCTCTACGTCTCGTACCAGGCCACATCGCAGGCCGGGTTGCCGAGCGAGGCCCAGATGCTGGCGGACGTGCGGACGCTGATGAAGCAGTCCGCCGCGCTGCGCGCGGCACCGGTGGTCGAGCCGTTCTCCGGACCGGCCATCTTGTCGGGACGATCGGCGGCCGTGTTCTTCCACGAGATCTTCGGCCACCGCGTCGAAGGGTCGCGGCAGAAAAACGTCGACGACTCGCAGACGTTCACCAAGAAGATCGGCCAGCAGATCCTGCCAGCCTTCATAAGCGTCACGTTCGACCCGACGCTGCGGAAGGCCGCGGGCCAGGACCTCGCCGGCTACTACGCCTACGATGACGAGGGTGTCACGGCGCAGCGCGTGACGGTGGTCGACAAGGGCGTCCTGAAGACCTTCCTCATGAGTCGCACGCCGCTCGCCGGCTTCCCGCAGTCGAACGGCCACGGGCGGGCCCAGACGGGGTACGCCCCTGCGTCGCGCCAGTCCAACCTGATTGTCGAGTCCACCATGTCCATGCCCCACGACGCGTTGATGGCCAGGCTCAAGCAGGAGATCAAGGCGCAAGGCAAGCCGTTCGGGCTGCTGTTCGACAACATCGAGGGCGGTTTCACGTTCACGTCGCGGACGCTCCCGAATGCGTTCACCGTGCTGCCGACGCTGGTCTACCGGATCTACCCGGACAACCGGACGCCGGAGCTCGTCCGCGGCGTCGACATGATCGGCACGCCGCTCTCCGCGTTCGCGAAAATCGTCGCCACCAGCGACAAGCCCGAGGTGTTCAACGGCATGTGCGGCGCCGAGAGCGGAAGCGTGCCGGTGGCGGCTGTCTCGCCGGCGCTGCTCGTCAGCGAGGTGGAAGTCCAGAAGAAGACGCAGTCGCAGGAGATGCTGCCGATTCTCCCTGCGCCCGAGCGGAAGAAGCAGAACTGAGGGAGACCGCCATGAAGAGATCTGTGACGACAGCGATCCTGATCGGCGCCTGCTTCTGCGTGGCCCCGGCGCCTCAGGCCCGGCAGGCCCAGCAGTCCCCGATCGTGCAGGCGATGCAGGAGGAGATGACGCGGGCGATGAACGGCCTCCGGCTGCCGAACGAGCCGCCGCCCTACTACGTCGCGTACCTGATCACCGAGTCCGCCAGCGAGGCCATCACCGCGACGCTTGGCAGCCTGATCAGCGAGTACTCGTCCCGCAGCCGCACGCTGAGGGTCGAGGTCCGCGTCGGCGACTACAACCTGGACAGCTCGCGGTTTCAGGCGCTCAGCCGCGACCCGGGCATGTTGTCCATGTACGGCCAGTTCGCCCTCGCACTCCCGCTCGACGACGATTACGCGGTGATGCGCCGGGAGATGTGGCTCGCCACCGATGGCGCGTACAAACGCGCGGTCCAGACGCTGGCGAAGAAGAAGGCCGCGGCGCAGACCCTCGCGGCCGAGCCCAATCCGATCCCGGATTTCTCCCGCGAGACGCCCGCCCAGACGTTCCTTCCTGCCTCGCCGCTGTCGCCGAAGCTGCGGGGTTGGCTCGAGGACGTGAAGAGGATTTCCAGCGTGTTCCTCAAGCACCCGGACATCGACTCGTCCAACGTGTCGATCGGCCAGTCACAGGGCATGCGCTACTTCCTGAACAGCGAGGGGTTCAAGGTTGTCGAGCCGATCCGCTCGGCTTCTTTCCAGGTGGGCGCCGGGACGCAGGCGATCGACGGGATGGCTCTGCGCGACTACATCGAGCACAGCGGCCGCACCGTGGACGACCTTCCCTCCGCCGCCGACCTGCTGGCGCGCACTGAAGCCCTGGCGTCGTCACTGACCGCGCTGCGCCTGACGAAGGTCGGCGACGAGTTCACGGGGCCGGTGCTGGTCGAAGGCCAAGCCTCGCCGGCGCTGATGAGCACCACGCTGGTGCCGCTCTTCCTGAGCCAGCGCGCGCCGGAAATGGAGTCGACCGGCGGCCCCCCGCCGCGATTCCCCACGCCGCCGTTCCTCAACCGGATCGGTTCGCGCGTCCTGCCGGAGTCGTTCTCGGTCAACGACACGCCGTCGGTCAAGAAGTTTGGCGACGCGGTCGTCATCGGTTCATACGCCGTCGACGATGACGGCGTCCCCGCGCAGGACGTCGCGCTCGTCAAGGACGGCCGCCTGCTGACGCTGCTCACCGGCCGCACGCCGCAGAAAGACCTCCTGCGCTCGAACGGGCACGGCCGGACGGGCAACTCGCAGGCTGGCGTGTTCCAGATGGAAAGCAGCAAGGCGGTGCCTGCCAGCGAGCTGAAGCCCAGGTACCTCGAGCTGCTGAAGCAGCAAAGCCGGCCATTCGGCTACATCGTGCGGACGGTGAGCAGGTCGGGCGTGATGCCGAGCTTCGGGCGCGGCGGCGCGGGGGGCGCACAGCTCGGGCCACAGATCCTGAGCGTGGTAAAGGTGCTGCCCGATGGCACCGAGCAGGCCGTCCGGGGGCTCGTGTTCGCGAACGTGCAATACACGACGTTCAAGAACATCCTGGAAGCTTCGCGCGAGCGGACGCTCTACTCGACGACGGCTGTCGCCTCGTCGAACGGCATCCCCACACTGCCAGGTGGCACGTCAATGATGGCCGCCATGATCTCCCTGATCGTGCCGAGCGTGATCTTCGAGGAGGTTGAGATCCAGGCCGAGAAGGGCCCGGCGCCGAAGCCGCCGATTGTGCCATCGCCGCTCAAGAAGTAGACTGCCGGAATCTCCTCCGGACGTGCCGCCCCCGACTGGAACGCGACATGACGCACCGATACGCCCGACAGACGTTGCTTTTCGCCGTCCTGGCCTCCATCCTGTTGCCCACACTGGGTACACTGCGCGCGCAGAGCCAGGTACCGGCGCCCGCTGCTCCACCGGCCGCCGCGTCGCCGGCGACGATTCGCCGCTTCGCCCGCGCGGCCAATCCCATCACGCTCGCCGGCGTGGCCCGTCCCGAGCGCTACATGGAAGCGTCGGGCCGCAAGGCCGCGCTCCTCGGGCGCGAAGATGGCAGCTTCGAGGCATGGGTGTACCCGCTCAAGGTGCTGCACGATTTCCGGCTGTCGTTCGGCGTGCCCGAGTACGCCGATCCCATCCCGGGCGCAAGCCTCGCGAGCTCGGTGGACATTCGTCCCGAAGCGTCGACCATCCGTTACGCGCACGGGGCCTTCACCGTGGATGCGACGTGGCTCGTGCCCCTCAATGAGCAGGGCGCGCTCGTGCTGCTCGACGTCCGAACGTCGGAACCTCTCAATCTCGTCGTCAAGTTCCGCGTTGACCTCAAGCCCATGTGGCCGGCGGCACTCGGTGGACAGTACAGCTACTGGGACAACACGCTGAAGGCGTATGTCGCCGGCGAGGGCAGCGGGAAGAATGCCGCGCTCATCGGATCGCCGTTTGGTGTCGAGCCGCCTGAGCAGCCCGCGCACAACCTGCCGGACGCGCCGACGCAGTTCACCATCGCGATTACTCCCGAGACGGCTGCCAAGGGTCTGGTGCCGATTGTGATCGCGGCGAGCCCCGAGGGGTTGGACGCGGCAAAGGCGACGTATCAGAAACTGCTCACGGCCGCCGCCCCGCTCTACGCGGAAGCCGAGCAGCACTACCGCCGGGTTCGGGACGAGCTCACGAGCATCAACACGCCTGACAATCGGCTCGACCTCGCGTTTGAATGGGGGAAAGTCGCGCTCGATAAGGGCTTCGTCTGCAATCCACACCTCGGGTGCGGGCTGATTGCCGGCCTGGGCCCCTCAGGCACCAGTGAGCGGCCCGGCTTCGGGTGGTTTTTTGGCGGCGATGCGTTCATCAACTCGTGGGCCATGACCGCCTACGGCGACTTCTCGACCGTGAAGCAGGCGCTCGAGTTTCTCCGAAAACGCCAGCGGGCGGACGGCAAGATGATGCACGAATTGTCGCAAGGCGCCGGTTACATCAAGTGGTTCGAGGACTATCCGTACGGCTACTACCACGCCGACACGACCCCGCTCTACATCACGGCGGTGCGCGATTATGTGCGCGCGAGTGGTGATGTCGCGCTGGCCAAGAGCTTCTGGCCGTCCATCAAGCTGGCGTACGACTACTGTGTGTCGACCGATGAAAATGGCGACGGCCTGATGGACAACACGAAAGCCGGGCTTGCGGCGGTTGAGACGGGAGCGCTTCGTCGCGGCGACGTGCTGACCGACGTCTTCCTCGGCGCGGCGTGGACCGAGGCGGCCGACGCGGCAGCGGAACTCGCGCGGGTGGCTGGCGATCCGTTGGCCGGCAAGGCCCGCGACGCCGCCATCAAGGCGCGTGGGTCGTTGAACCAGCGTTTCCTTGACGATCAGGGGCGCCGCATCTACTTCGCCTACCTGAAGGACGGCAAGGGTCAGGCCGAGCCAACCGCGTGGCCAGGCTTCGGGCTGTGGCGCGGCGTGTTCGACGTCACGCGACCGGCGGTCGACGGCGCACTCGACGAACTGGCGGGCGCCGGCGTCGGCACCGACTGGGGGGCTCGGATGCTGTCGATCGACAGCGCGCTCTACGGTCCACTGAGCCACAACAACGGCGCCGTATGGCCGTTTCTAAGCGGGTTCGCGGCGCTCGCGTTGTACACGAATAACCGGCCGGATGCGGCATGGGGATATCTGGACGGCACGGCGGACCTCACGTTTCTCGAGTCGCGCGGGTACATGGCCGAACTCTTCTCTGGTGACCGCCTGCGATCGATTGACGCTGCGGTGCCCCATCAGCTGTTTGCCACGACCGGATTCGTCTCGACGCTGCTGCGCGGGCTGGTGGGTCTTGAAGCACTCCCAGCCGAGACGCGTGACGGAAAAGCGGTCGGGGAACGGCTCTTGCTCGCGCCGCAGCTTCCCCCGGGCTGGGGCTATCTCCGCCTGCGAAACGTCCGCTGGCACGACATCACGGCCGACATCGCGATTACGCGTGACGAATCCGGATACGCCATGTCGGTGGTCCCGAAGGGCGGTGCGCTGCCGCTGGAGCTCCATTTCGTGCTGGAGCCGGGGGCCGAGATCATGATGCGCGATGCCGGGGGCAAGCCCTTCACGACGACTGGCGACGTCTCCCGGGGCGCGCGCGCCTCCACCGTGCGGCTCGCGACCGGACCGACCACGTACTCGGTGAAGTTCCTGCCCGGCGTTCAGGTGGTCCCGATTCACACGCCGTTGCAGCTTGGCGACGAGTCGTCACGGCTGCGGGTGATCGATGCACGGCTGGTTGGCAAGGTCTATACGCTGCGCGTGGAAGGCCGGCGTGGACGCAGCTACCAGGTGCGGCTGTCTGCCCCGTTTGCCATCGAGCGCATCAACGGCGCCGTCGTGGATCGGTGGCAGGGCGCCACGAATCCGAACCTCGCGTCGGCGCGAATCCTCCAGGTGGACATGCCCGCGCCGGACCCTGCGGCGGTCGGGGCCAAAAGCAGCCGGAGTGACTGGGCCACGCGGGACATCGTCATCACGCTCGGAGCGCGCCTGAAGTAGGTGCGAAAAGGGCGCGGGAGATCGCGTCGAGGCCTCGCTCGAGGGCGTCACGCTTGATGCCAAACGCCACCCGGAAGTGAGCGGGAGCGTCGAAGAACCGGCCTGGCACGACGGCCGTGTCGAACTCCTGCAGCAATCGCTCGGCAAGCCTGTCGGCCGACTCTCCACTCCGCAGGCGCGGGAAGGCCACCGTTCCGCCGGATGGCTTCACCCACTCCAGCGCCGGCTGGCTGGCCATGAACGACTCGACCAACGCCAGGTGTGGCGCGAGAATCGCGCGCGACCGCTCCGCCAGTTCCGGCAGGTGCTCGAATGCGACGACCGAGGCCCGATCGATCAGCACCGAGCCCGACCCATCGACCAGATCCCGGGCGCGGCGAATCTCCTCGGCCACGCGCGGCGATGCCAGCGCCCACCCGCACCGAAACGCCGCCAGGCCGTAGACCTTCGTGAGGCTGCTCGTCGAGATGAATAAGGGCCCACGCGCCGCCGCGGGCGGGCACGGCTGGCCGAGGATCGAGTCGAGGTAGATCTCGTCCACCAGCACGTGGACGCCGTGGCGATCGGCGATGGCGCCAAGCTCACGCATCTCATCCTCGCCGATGGCCACGCACGTGGGATTGTGCAGGTTCGTGACGATGATGAGCCGTGTGCGCGGTGTGAGTGCCGCGGCCACCCGGTCGGGGTCGAGACAAAATCCGTCCTCGAAACGGCGCTCGAAGCGCACGATGTTGGCACCGAGCATCCTGGGCGCCGCAAAGAGCGGGTCGTACCCCGGCTGCTCCACGAGCACGTCGTCGCCCGGGCGCACCAGCGCCGCGCAGGCGAGAAAATTGGCGCCAGAGGTACCGGTCGCCGTCGCCACTCCATCGGCGCCGACACCGTAACGGGCCGCAATCAACTCGACCAGCGGCGGGTAGCCGTTGTCGTTGCGCCCGGCCAGCTCGAGTGCCGCGCGCGCGCCGGGCAGATCGTCGAGCGCGAGCGCAATCACGTCGCTGCGCGCCAGATCGTTGGCCGGATGCGGCCGGCGTTTGGCCCACATCAGATACTCCGCGCGGGGCAGCGGCCGGGATGGCAGTTTGGAAGTTGGGGATTGAGGATTGGCTGAATTCACGGCGACTCCAATCCGGGTGAGCTTACCGCAACACCGCCGGTGACGTCTTCCCTTACTTCTTACTTCTTACTTCTTACTTCTTGCTTCTTGTCTTCTGCTTCTGAATAATCTCCTCAATATGCAACTCCACGGCATCGACTACGCCATCATCGGTCTGTACTTCGTCTTCGTGCTCGGCATCGGCGCCGCGCTCAAGCGTTTCATGAAGACGAGCCTCGACTTCTTTGAGTCGGGCCGGAGCCTGGCCGCGTGGATCACGGGCCTCGCGTTCATTTCCGCCAATCTCGGCGCGCAGGAAGTCATCGGCATGGCTGCCAGCGGGGCCAAATACGGGATCATGACGAGCCACTTCTACTGGGTGGGCGCCATCCCCGCGATGATCTTCGTGGGCGTGTTCATGATGCCGTTCTACTACGGCAGCCGGGCCCACTCGGTGCCCGAGTATCTGCGCCTGCGATTTGACGAGAAGACCCGCGGGCTCAACGCCATCTCGTTTGCCGTCATGACGCTGTTCTCATCCGGCATCTCGATGTACGTGATGGGCCGGTTGTTCCAGCTGCTGCTCGGCTGGGACATCAACGTCAGCATCGTCGTGTCGGCCGTGGTGGTGCTTGTGTACATCCTGCTCGGCGGATTGACGAGTTCGATCTACAACGAGGTCCTCCAGTTCTTCCTCATCGTGTTCGGCTTCCTGCCACTCGTGTTTGTGGGCATCGTGAACGCCGGCGGCTGGACCGGCCTGCAGGCCCGACTTTCAACCGTCGCCACCGACGCGGGCTACGCGGCCGGTGCCTGGACGCAATCGTGGCAGCACATGGGAAGCCCGGCGGCCAACCCGATGGGCGTCGAATGGTTTGGCATGGCAATGGGGCTCGGGTTCGTGCTGTCGTTCGGGTACTGGTGTACGGATTTCCTGGTGATCCAGCGCGCGATGGCCGCCAAGTCGATGAACGCCGCGCGCCGCACGCCGCTGCTGGCCGCCATTCCGAAGATGTTCTTCCCGTTTCTGGTGATCCTGCCCGGAATGATCGCCATCGCGATCCTGCCGAAGTCCGCATTCGTGTTCAACGGCGCGACCGATTACAACATGGCGATGCCGCTGATGCTGCAGAAGTTCTACCCGCCGGGCCTGCTGGGTCTGGGCCTGACGGCGCTGGTGGCGAGCTTCATGTCGGGCATGGCTGGCAACGTCACCGCGTTCAACACCGTGTGGACGTACGACATCTACAAGCCGTATCTGCGCAACCACGACACGGATGCGCACTACATGTGGATGGGACGGATGGCCACCGTGTTCGGGACGCTGGCGAGCGTGGCCACGGCCTACGTCGCGATGCAGTTCGGGAACATCATGGACCTGCTGCAACTGGTGTTCTCATTCATCAACGCGCCGCTCTTCGCCACGTTCCTGCTCGGGATGTTCTGGGCGCGCGCCACGGCCAACGGCGCGTTCTGGGGACTCATCTCGGGAATGTCGGCGGCCGCGGTGCACTATGGGCTGACTGGGGTGGGCGCGGCAGCGCTCTCGAAGCTCCATGCGTACCCGAGTGACATGGCGCAGAACTTCTGGGGCGCCATCTGGGCGTGGTCGACGTGTTTTGTCGTCACGATCCTCATCAGCCTCGCGACCACGCCGCGCCAGTCGGAGGAGCTCAAGGGGCTCGTGTACTCCCTGACGCCGAGGATTCGCGACGGCGAACAGGCATGGTACAAGCGGCCGGCGGTTCTGGCGGTCGTGGTCGGTGTGTTGACGATTCTGCTCAACATCTACTTCTGGTAGATATCTCGGGATTCGGGATTCGGGATTCGGGATTCGGGGTTCGAGAGTCGGGTGGGCGGTGTGACGGGCGTTTTCCTGGGAGCGCCGGGCTCCCCTTCGAGTTCCCTCAGGGCTGGCAGCCCGGCCACGCTGGAGCGTGGCGATCCCGGGGAGCCTGTCTGGGGGCTTCGGCGTGGCAAGCGGTATTGGGGGCGGAGACGATGCAACTGGATTTGCGACTACCCATCGGATTGATGTTCGGTGCGCTTGGCCTGCTGCTGGCCGGTTATGGCCTGTTGAGCGATCCGGCCGTGTATCAGGTGTCGCTCGGCATTAACGTTAACGTGTGGACCGGGCTCGGCATGCTGGCTTTCGCCGCGTTCATGCTCGGCGGCGTCTGGCTGAGTGCCCGCAAGGGCACGTAGACGGCCTACCGTCGGTCCGCTGCCCTGGACCGGCCCCGCTGGAGAATGCCTCTGGAGTGCCGATTTGGTAAGACGGAGGTGTAATTTCTGGCGAGGGCAGCGAAGGCGGCTGGTTTGACCCCCCGGAAAACCGCGTGCTACGCTCTGGTTTACGGAGGTCTCGGGAGAGGGCAACGTCGGATTCGCCTCCTGGGACGTCGCAGCCGTTCTTGCGAAAGTGGCGGAACTGGCAGACGCACTGGACTTAGGATCCAGTAGCCGAAAGGCTGTGGGGGTTCAAATCCCCCCTTTCGCACCAAGCCCGTTCCAGGATGATCGCCCCGTTGCGGCCCGGCCGGCCGCTGTTCCTGTCACTGTCCGACACCGATACATTGAGACGATGAAGACCGAGTTTGTCGAGGTCACCGAGACACAGAAGCGTCTTGTCATGGAGATCCCAAGCGACGTGGTGGATGGCGAGATCGCGCGGGTCACCGCTGCGCTGGGCCGCCGCGCGAAGATCCCCGGATTCCGCCCGGGTAGGGTGCCCACCCACATCGTGTGGCAGCGGTTCAAGGACGACATCCTGCACGATGTGGCCCAAACGCTGGTGCCGACTGCTCTCGGCCAGGCCCTGCGCGAACGCGATCTGGAACCGGTGGCGACGCCCGATGTCACCGACGTTGTCGTCAATGCGGGGCAGCCGCTGAGTTTCACGGCGAATTTCGAGACGGTGCCGGCATTCGATCCGGGCGAGTACCGCGGGATCGCGTTGAGGAAGAAGCCGGCGGTCATTGAAGATGCGGCGGTCGACGAGGCTCTCGAGCGGCTGCGTCAGCGTGCAGCCCGATTCGAGCCGATTGAAGGCCGTCCCCTGGCTCTGCACGACTGGGCCACCGTCGACCTGGTTCGCCAGGTACCGGCTGGCGCCTCGGGCAAACCGGGCCACGAGAAGCACGATAACGTCACCATCGAGCTCGGCGCGTCGGCCAACCCGCCCGGATTTGACGACGAGTTGACGGGGCTCGAGATCGGCGCCGGGAAGACGTTCACCATCCACTACCCCGCCGATTTCGCAGCGACGGAACTGGCGGGCACCGAGGTGGAGTACACCGTCACGCTCAAGAGCATCAAGCAGCGGGTCGTGCCGGCGCTCGATGACGACTTCGCGAAGGATCTGGGCAGCTTCGAGACGCTGGCCGAACTGCGGGAACGCGTGCGTCACGACCTGCAGCATGAGGCCGACCACGAGTCGGACCAGGAGGTCCGCAGCGCTCTGCTCAGTGATCTGGCCAAGCGGGTGTCCTTCGACGTGCCAGCCGCGCTCGTCGACCAGGAACTGGACCGGCGCGTCGAAGAATTCGCGCGGCGACTGGTGGAACAGAAAATCGATCCGAACAAGGCCGGCATCGACTGGCAGGAATTCCGGAACGGCCAGCGCGAGTCGGCGGTCGATGCGGTCAAGGCCACCATCGCCCTTGACGAGGTCGCCCGGCACGAGTCGGTCACGGTCAGCGACGAGGATCTCGATCAGGAAGTGCAGCGCTACGCCGAGCGCAGCGCCCGGTCAGCGGCGTCGGTGCGGGCGCATCTGGACAAAGACGCCGGGCTCGGACGGCTGCGGAGCGGGATGCGCCGCGAGAAGACGGTCGAATTCCTGCTGGCCAACGCCAGCATCACG
Organism: Acidobacteriota bacterium; assembly: GCA_026393675.1. Taxonomy (NCBI): domain Bacteria; kingdom Pseudomonadati; phylum Acidobacteriota; species Acidobacteriota bacterium. The sequence goes on from JAPKZQ010000030.1 coordinate 83,261, forward strand.
ACGGGATAGCACGAGGCACTGACGATGAATCGCACTCCAGGAGACGCGCGCATGCAGCTGGTGCCGATGGTCGTGGAACAGACGAACCGCGGCGAGCGGGCCTACGACATTTTCTCGCGGCTGCTGAAGGACAACATCATCTTCATCGGCACGCCGATCGACGACCAGATCGCGAACCTGACGATCGCTCAGATGCTGTTTCTGGAGGCCGAGGATCCCGAAAAGGACATCCTGCTCTACATCAACAGTCCGGGCGGCTCCATCACGGCGGGCCTGGCGATCTACGACACGATGCAGTTCATCCGCCCCGACGTCCAGACGTACTGCCTCGGGCAGGCGGCGTCGATGGCGGCGGTCCTGCTGGCGGGCGGCACGAAGGGCAAGCGGTTCTCGCTGCCGAACTCGCGCATCGTGATCCACCAGCCGCTCATGCAGGGGCTGGCCGGGCAGGCGACCGACATCGACATCGCGGCGCGGGAACTGCTGCGGATGCGGGAGAACCTGAACACGATTCTGGTGCACCACACCGGGCAGCCGATGGAGCGCATCCAGCAGGACACCGAGCGCGACTACATCCTGCGGGCGGACCAGGCGAAGGAATACGGTATCATTGACGACGTCATCCGGAAACGTACCTGAGGCAGACGTGCGGGCGTGCCGCCGAGACGAGGCGGCCCGGCCCCACGAAGCGGGTTGCTGGCATGGTCAAGAAAAACGGCGAAACCGAAGTGCTCCGCTGCTCGTTCTGCAACAAAGATCAGAACGACGTCCGCAAGCTGATTGCGGGGCCCACCGTCTACATCTGCGACGAGTGCGTGGAGGTCTGCAACGACATCATCGCGGATGACAACCGCTATGAGAACAAGGGCGCTCCGCGGACCACGCTGCCGACCCCGCCGGACATCAAGAAGTTCCTCGACGACTACGTGATTGGCCAGGAGCGTACAAAGAAGAAACTGGCCGTCGCCGTCTACAACCACTACAAGCGCATCGAGATCCACAAGACCGCACGCACCAAGCACGACATCGAGCTCTCCAAGTCGAACATCCTGCTGATCGGCCCGACCGGTACCGGCAAGACGCTGATGGCGCAGACGCTGGCGAAGATGTTGTCGGTGCCGTTCGCCATCGTGGACGCGACGACGCTGACGGAGGCCGGCTACGTCGGTGAGGATGTCGAGAACATCATCCTCAAGCTGCTGCAGGCGGCCGGCGGCGACATCGAAAAGTGCCAGCAGGGCATCATCTACATCGACGAAATCGACAAGATCTCCCGCAAGGACGAGAACCCGTCGATCACGCGCGATGTGTCGGGCGAGGGCGTGCAGCAGGCGCTGCTGAAGATCCTCGAGGGCACGGTGGCGAACGTGCCCCCGCAGGGCGGCCGCAAGCACCCGCACCAGGAGTTCTACCAGGTCGATACGACCAACGTGCTGTTCATCTGCGGTGGGGCGTTCGTGGGCCTCGAGAAGGTGATCGAGCGGCGCATCGGCAAGAAGACCCTCGGCTTCAGGGCCGACGTCAAACCGCACGACGGGCGCGACCTGGGCGGGACGCTCGAACGCATCGAGCCGGAAGATCTCATCAAGTACGGGCTGATTCCGGAATTTGTCGGCCGGCTGCCCGTGGTCGGCACCCTGCACGAACTGGACAAGGGGGCGCTCGTCCAGATCCTGACGCAGCCCAAGAACGCCATCACCAAGCAGTACCAGAAGCTGTTCGAGTACGAGAACGCCAAGCTGCGCTTCACCGATGACGCCCTGGAGGCCATCGCGGAAGGCGCGATCAAGCGCAAGATGGGCGCGCGCGGCTTGCGGATGATCATCGAGGACCTGATGCTGGATCTGATGTACAGCCTTCCGGGTCAAAAGAAGATACGGGAGTGCGTCATCAGCCGCGAAGTGGTCGAGCACAAGGCTCAACCGATGATGCTCATGGAAAAGGCGGGATAGTGGAAATCTACGAAACCCTTCCCATCGTGCCGCTGCGGGACCTGGTGGTCTTTCCGCACATGATGGTGCCCTTTGTGATCGGTCGGCCGGCGTCCATCAAGGCGCTGGAGCACGCGCTCGAGAGGGACAAGCGGGTATTCCTGGCCGCGCAGCACGACGCCCAGGTGGACGACCCGCAGCCCCAGGACATCTACACCATGGGCTGCGTGGCCAACGTGGTGCAGAGCCTCAAGCTGCCGGACGGCAACGTGAAACTGCTGGTCGAGGGCGCCGACCGCGGCCGTGCGATCGAGTGGAAGGAAGACAAGGGCTTCTATCGCGTCGTCGTCAAGGTCCTGCCGCGTCACCGCGACACGGCTGGCGACGTGGAAGGCGCGATGACCCGCGTGGTGTCGCTCTTCGAGCAGTACGTCAAGCTCTCGAACAACCTCCAGTACGACGCGATGATCGCCGCGGTGCGCGTCGATGATCCGGGCCGGCTGTCGGACACGATTGCGGCCCACCTCGCCGTCAGCGTCGACGAGAAGCAGAACCTGCTCGAGATGATTTCGCCGCTCGAGCGGCTCAACCGGATCGCCGCCATCCTCGAAACGGAGGTGGACAAGCTCCAGGTCGACCGCCGGATCCAGACGCGCGTCAAGAAGCAGATGGAAAAGGCGCAGAAGGAGTACTACCTCAACGAGAAGATGAAGGCGATCCAGAAGGAACTGGGCCGCAAGGACGAGAAAGGCAACGAGGTCGACGAGCTCAAGAAGAAGATCGAAAAATCGCGGATGCCGAAGGAGGTCGAGGAGAAGGCGAGCCAGGAACTGAAGCGCCTGGAAGCGATGCCGCCGATGTCGGCCGAGGCGACCGTCTCGCGCAACTACCTCGACTGGCTCATCGCGGTGCCGTGGCACAAGAAGTCGAAGGAGAGCCGCGACCTCAAGCGGTCCGAGGAGATCCTGCACCAGGATCACTACGGGCTCGACAAGATCAAGGAGCGCATCCTCGAGTTCCTGGCCGTCCGCGCGCTGGTCAAGAAACCCAAGGCGACCATCCTGACGCTGGCCGGCCCTCCGGGCGTCGGCAAGACCTCACTGGCCAAGTCGGTCGCGCGCTCGATGAACCGGCAGTTCGTCCGGTTGTCGCTCGGCGGGGTCCGAGACGAGGCGGAAATCCGCGGCCATCGCCGCACGTACATCGGCGCGTTCCCGGGCCAGATCATCCAGATGATGAAGAAGGCCGGCACGCAGAACCCGGTGTTCCTGCTCGACGAAGTCGACAAGATGTCGATGGACTTCCGCGGCGATCCGTCGGCCGCCCTGCTGGAAGTGCTCGATCCCGAGCAGAACCACACGTTCCTCGATCACTACCTCGACGTCGAGTATGACCTGTCGAACGTGATGTTCATCTGCACGGCCAACGTGCTGCACACGGTGCCCCAGGCGCTGCGCGACCGCATGGAAGTGATGCAGTTGCCCGGTTACACCGAGCAGGAGAAGACCGAGATCGCCAAGCGGTTCCTCGTGCCGAAGACGCTTGAGGGCACCGGTTTGCTGCCGGCCAATGTCACGTTCACCGACGAGGCCCTGCAGACGGTGATCCAGCGCTACACGCGAGAGGCGGGCGTCCGCAACCTGGAACGCGAGATCCAGTCCATCTGCCGCAAGGTCGCCCGGCGCGTCGTCCTCGACGGCAAGGCGTACATCGAGGAGATCACGGCGGAAAAAGTCACGCAGTACCTCGGCGTGCCAAAGTTCCGGCCGACGATGGCCGAAGAGAAGAACGAAATCGGCCTGGCCACCGGGCTGGCCTGGACCGAAGTTGGCGGCGAAATCCTCGTCACGGAAGCCACGCTGATGTCGGGGCGCGGCCGCTTGACGCTCACCGGCAAACTGGGCGATGTGATGCAGGAGTCGGCGCAGGCAGCCCTGAGCTACGTGCGGTCGAAGTCGGAGGAGTTCGGCATCGACAAGGACTTCCACCGGCGCAGCGACGTGCACATCCATGTGCCAGAAGGCGCGATCCCGAAGGACGGGCCGTCGGCCGGCATCACGATGGCGACGTCGCTCGTGTCGGTGCTGACCGGGATAGCCGTCCGGCGGGACGTCGCGATGACCGGCGAGATCACGCTGCGGGGCAAGGTGCTGGCCATCGGTGGCCTCAAGGAAAAGGTGCTCGCGGCCCATCGCGCGGGCATCGCCAATATCATTGTGCCGAAGGACAACGAGAAGGACCTGGCAGATATTCCCAGAAACGTTCTGGACATCCTGAGCGTCTACCTCGTCGACACGATGGACGACGTACTACGGATCGCGCTGGCAGGTCCCCTGCCTGGCCGTCCGCTGCCCGTCTCCGCGATCGAACCCGTGAAGATCGGGCCCGCGGCCGGGGATGATCGGGTCACGCACTAGCCGCCTTCGCTGCCTTCTGCAGCTTCGGCGCCCAAGGCCGTGTCAGGTGCTCGGCAGGCGGTCTGCCGGGTCGTTCGGCGTCACTGCGGGTGCATGGCCACACTACGAATCACGGCGGCCGAGTTCGTGACCAGCGCCGCGAGCGCCCGTGATCTGCTGCAGACGCCGCTCGCGGAGCTTACGATCGCTGGTCGATCCAACGTCGGCAAGTCGACGTTGATCAACGTCCTGGCGGGCCGAACGCTGGCCAGGACCAGTGCGGCCCCGGGCAAGACCCGGCTGGCCAACTACTACCGGCTGCAGCCCTCGCGTGGCGCGGCGTTCCACCTGGTGGATCTGCCGGGGTACGGGTACGCGCGGGGGGTGCGCGACGGGCAGGCATTTGAGACGCTCGCCCGGGAATACTTTTTCGGGGATGTCCGGGGCGGATGGATCCGGCCGGCGATCGCGGGCGTGATCTTGCTCGTCGATGCCCGTCACCCGGGTCTGGACTCGGATGCTGAGGCCTTCAGGTGGTTCGGCGCGCAGGGATGCCCACTGCGCCTGGTCGCCACGAAGGCAGACAAGCTGTCGCGTGCCGAGCGGCAGCGGACATCGCACGCACTGACGCGGGCGTTTGGAACAAGCGCGCTGATGGTTTCAGCGCCACGTGGCGAGGGCATCGAAGAGCTGTGGACATGGATAGCGCAACAACTGGATCAGTGGACACCCCGCAAACCGTAGACGTCGAGAAGATCGATCTCGCCGCACTGAAGGCCATGAATATCGCGGCGCTGACCGGCGTCGCCAAGCAACTCGACCTGCCGGGCGCGACCGGCATGCGCAAACAGGACCTGATCTTCCAGATCCTCAGGGCGCGCAGCGAGCGCAATGGCCTGATGTTCTCCGAAGGCGTGCTCGAGACGTTGCCTGACGGCTACGGATTCCTCCGCGGGCCGGACTATAACTACCTGCCGGGCCCGGACGATGTGTATGTGTCGCCCTCACAGATCCGGCGATTCGAGCTGCAGACCGGCGATACGGTGTCCGGCCAGATTCGACCGCCGCGCGAAGGCGAGCGGTACTTCGCGCTGGTCAAGGTCGATGCGGTGAACTTCGAGCCGCCGGAGCGGAAGAAGGAACGCGTCTTCTTCGAGAATCTGACGCCACTCTACCCCGAGGCGAAGTTCAATCTCGAACACAATCCCGAGGAGCTGTGCACGCGGGTCATCGACCTGATGGCACCGATTGGCAAGGGGCAGCGCGCGCTGATCGTGGCCCCGCCCCGCACGGGCAAGACGATGCTGCTTCAGGCCCTGGCCAGCAGCATCATGGCCAACCACCCGGAGGTGTTCCTGATCGTGCTGCTCATCGACGAGCGGCCCGAAGAAGTCACTGACATGCAGCGATCGGTCCGGGGCGAGGTGGTGTCGTCGACGTTCGACGAGCCGCCGCAGCGCCACGTGCAGGTGGCCGAAATGGTCATCGAGAAGGCCAAGCGCCTCGTCGAAACCGGCCGCGACGTCGTCATCCTGCTCGATTCCATCACGCGGCTCGCGCGGGCCTACAACACCGTGGTGCCGGCGTCCGGCCGCATCCTGTCGGGCGGCGTCGACAGCAACGCCTTGCAGAAGCCCAAGCGGTTCTTCGGCGCCGCGCGCAAGATCGAAGGCGGCGGATCGCTGACCATTGTCGCCACCGCACTCATCGACACGGGGTCCCGGATGGACGATGTGATCTTCGAGGAGTTCAAGGGCACCGGCAACCTCGAGATCCTGCTCGACCGGCAGTTGTCAGACCGCCGCGTGTTTCCGGCGATCGACATTCGAAAAAGCGGCACGCGCAAGGAAGAGCTGCTGATAGAGAAGGACATCCTCAGCAAGGTGTGGGTCCTCCGCAAGGTGCTCGATCCCCTCTCTGCCGTGGATGCGATGGAACTGCTGCTGGGGAAGATGTCCAAGACACGCACGAATGCGGAATTCCTCGGAGCGATGAACCGGTAGCAATTCGGGATTCGGGGTTCGGGCCTCGGAGGCGCGTGCCGTTCGACGGCGTGGCCTTTCATGGACGTACAAGAGAACGCGGCACGTTGAGCCTCGGCGCCCAGCATGCCGCGTTTTTCCTGCCTCGCCGCTAGTTTCCCATCCTCGAACCGCTAGAACGAGAACCGCAGCGTGAACTGCACGATGCGGGAGCCGTTCCCCGTGCCCGTGATGCGGCCGAACGTCGTGCTGTTGATATTGAAGTCGCCCGCGTAGAACGACACCGAGTTCGTGAGGTTGAACGCTTCGGCGCGGAACTCCAGGTTGTACCGGCCGACGATCTTGAACTTCTTGGCGAGCGAGGCGTCGATGGTCCAGATCGCCGGCGCGTCGAACGCCAGAATGGGCAGCGATCCGACCTGGCCAGCCGTCGGGTTGAAGAAGACCTGCCCGGAGAATCCGGTGTTGGCGAGGTTGTCCGCACCGACCGCCCGGCCATCGGGTCCGACCAGCGTCGGGTCGATCCAGAAGATCCGGCCGTCGGGCAGTGACGTCAGCTTGAAGAGCTTGGCGATCTCAGCAAGCGACAGCGTCGAGTTCGCCGTGTTGGCACCGGACCGGTTCGCCCGATTGAACGTCCCGCGCGTCGAGTAGATGCCCACCGGCGATCCGGACTGCCAGTGGATGACGCTGCTCACTTGCCATCCGCCGACGATCTCGTTCAACAGGCCGCCGCGGTTCAGCCATTTTCTGCCCTCACCAAAGGGCAGATCGAATATCAGATTGGCGTTGACCAGGTGGGTGATGTTGTAGGCCGAGCGTCCGGCATCGAGCTGTGGACGCGCGTTGTCGAGATACGGCTCGAAACGGCTCTGGCTGGTGCCGCCCGTGCTGTTGGCTGTGGTGTGGCTGAAGGTGTAGTTCACCTGGGCCATGAAGCCGTTGCGGTACTGCCGTCGGAGTTCGACCTGCAGTGCATTGTAGTTCTGCCAGCCGTCGTTCTTCGTCACGGCGGCCTGATAGATGCCGCCGTTCTGGTAGATCGTCGCCAAGGCGCCCGCAACCCGGCTCGTGACGTAGAAGTCTGCCAGGCCGGCCACCTCGTTCTGCTGGATGAAGGTCCGGGCGCTGCTGCCCCCCAGCAGGGACACGCCATAGGTCGGGAGCACCGTCAGCGTCGCGCTGCCGGCAACGGCCGAGTTGTAAGTGGGGTCGAAGATCCCGTTGGCCGCCAGCGCCAGGTACCCGTTGTTGCGCGCGCGCTGGAAGTCGTCAGCGAACGCCGGCGACACCTGGACCTGGTTCATGTCGATCCCTTTCCAGATGCCCCGTCCGAACGTGCCGATGTAGCGCGCCTCGGCAGCCACGCCCCATCGGAGTTCACGTGAGACGCCGATACTCACCTGGTGTACCTTCGGCTGCTTGATGTTCGGGTCGACCATACCCATGGACCCCGTCGCACTGAGCGCCATCTGGTCCGCCAGCGTCCGCACGGTCTTGAAGGCCGGGGTCGGAATCTCCGGCACGCCGGCATTGAGGGTCGTGTACAGATTCGACAGGTTCGCGCCGGAGGCGAGGCCCGCGTTGTTGCCCAGGGCGGCCGTGGCAACCGTGACACCTTCCTCGTTGACATACGTCAGCGAGTAACCTCCACGCACCGAGGTCCTGCCGTCCTTGAACACGTCCCAGGCGAAGCCTATCGTCGGGCCAAAGTTCGCCTTGTTGGGGTTCCACATCCCGCCGTTCACGAAGCTCACCGTGGCGTTGGGATCCCGAAGGACTTCCTCGTAGCTCCTGCCGTTGAGGACCGGGAGGAACCCGAGGTTGTTGTCTTCCTTCACAGGACTGTAGTACTCCCATTTCAAGCCGGCACGTACCGTGAAGTTCGACTTCCATCGCCAACTGTCCTGCAAGTAGGCGGCGATGTTGTTCAGCGTATAGTTGCGGTTGTTGGGAATGCCGGCGACGTACCCCGAACTCTGATCCTGCACCTGGAAGGTCCGGCTGACCCCGCTGATGGTACCGGACAAGAGCGACAGCATCGTGTTCGCGCTGGACAGGTTCGCCGAACTGATGCCGCCCGGGAACATGTTGTTCGTGAGCTGGACGCTGGCTGGCGCGGTCGAGCTGAATCCCCAGGCGATGGTCGGAACGCTCGCCTCGTAATTATAAGGGTTGACGTGGATCCGCTGGTAGCTCATGCCCATCTGCAGGGCATGCGTCCCCAGCGTCAGCGACGCATTGTCGTTGAACTGGTACGTGTTCGTGTACCGGCCCTGCGGCAGGAAGTTGATCTCCGGATCCTGAAGCGTGAGCGGGAGCGTCCCGGTCTGGCCCGCAAACCTCAGCGTCGGAATCGCGCTCGCGGTGACCTCGAACTTGACGGGCGCGAGGTTGCCGCCCGCGCGCATCTCGTTCTGGAACTTCGACGACACCATCCAGCGCCACGACCCGACGAAGCGCTTCACCGGCGAATCGGTGAAGGCGAGCGGCCGATCCTGGCTGATGAAATCCAGATCGGGACGGTCGTCGGTCTCGTGGAAGTAGCTGCCGATCAACTCGACGTGGTGGTTCTGATTCAACTCGTAGTCCACCCGGCCGCCGAAGTAGTTGCGGTTGGTGAGGCGGTTCTGGTTCCACCGGTAGCCCGCCGTGTTCAGCACCGCCCCCGCCTTCGAGTCGCCTCGGTCGTAGTTGTTCACGTGCGAGGCGTCGGGGATCTTCGAGAGGATGGTTGACTGCATCTTTTGGTCGATCGACAGGCCGACCGCCTGCAGGATGTTGACGGCGTGCACCTGGCCGTCCAGGCCGAGGTACCGCCACACGCCCTGGAAGGTGTCGGCGTACGCCGGGATCGTCACGTTCTGGGCTCCCGCCTGCTGCCGCTTGAATCCCTCGTAGAAGCCGAAGAAAAACATCTTATTCTTCAGGATCGGGCCGCCGACGCTTCCGCCGAACTGGTTCTGTTTCAGGATAGGCTTCGGCACGGCGGACTTGTTGTTGAAGAACGAGTTGGCCGCGAACCTGTTGTCGCGGTTCTGCTCGAAGGCGCTTCCCCGGAACTGGTTGGTGCCCGACGGCGTCACCATGCGGATCGACGTCGCGCCGCCGGCCGAGTCGGCGCCCGCCACCGACGAGGTGATGGTGAACTCCGCGACGTTGTCCGACGTCGGCCGGTTCGGCAGGAAGTCGAGCGAGTTGGTGCGGATGAAGTTGTCCTGGACGTTGATGCCGTCCTGGGTCACCTGGGTCCACGTCGCACGGCCGCCGTTGATGCCCGTATTCACGCGCGCCACCACGCCCGGCACGCCCGCCTGCATACGAATCAAGTTCGTCATGTCGCGGTTGACGACCGGGAGCTGCAGCAACTGTTGCTGCAAGACCGTCCGGGTGATTTCAGGCGTCGTCGTCTGGACCTGTTGCGAGGTCCCTTCGACGATGACGGTCTCGGAAAGCCCCCCGATTTCCAGCCGCGCGGTGAGGGAGGATTCCTGGTTCACGTTGATGGCGGTGCTCGGGTACGTCGCCGTCTTGAATCCCTGCAGCTCGATCACCACCTTGTAGGTGCTGGCCTGCAGCTGCGGGAACAGGAAGGCTCCCGTGGCGCCCGTGACCGTCGTCTGCGCCTGGTTGGTCTGCGTGTTGGTCATGGTCACGGTTGCGCCAGGCAGGACGCCCCCAGAGGCATCCATCACCGTGCCCGCCAGACGACCCAACGTGGTCTGGGCCGAGACGGTACCCTGCGTCACAACAAGCAGGAGGATGCCGACCACTGCGGCCATCCTGCTAAAACGGGCCGAAATTTTCATGATGCTCTCCCTGGTATGAATTGGACAGTCGGCAACCATCCAACCGCCATGGCCGTGTTGGCCGAGCCAGTTCGATCGCTGCCCACGAAGGGAGCAGCCCTATCCTAGGGGTCCGAACAGGCAAAGTCAACAACGCGAAAGGCCCCGGGATCTCAGCCCGCGGTACAATACCGGAATGAAGTATCGCGTCTTTGGGCGTCTCGGGTGGCAGGTCGCCGAAGTCGGCTTCGGCACCTGGGGCATGGGCGGATGGAGCGGATCCGACGACGACCAGTCGCGGACGGCGCTTCGACGCGGGCTGGAGTCTGGCTGCAACTTTCTCGACACGGCGCTCGCGTACGGCAACGGTCGCAGTGAACAGCTGATCCGGGACGTCCTGGCTGACTGGACCGGAGCCCGCCCGATCATCGCGACGAAGATCCCGCCGAAGAACGGACGCTGGCCGGCTCGCCCGTCCACTCCGCTCGACGCTGTTTTCCCGTCGGACTACATCCGCGAGGCCACCGAGCGCAGCCTGACGAATCTCGGCGTGAGCCAGATCGATCTCCAGCAGTTCCATGTGTGGACCGACGCCTGGGCCGCTGATGATCGATTCGTGCGCGCCGTCGCGGCATTGAAGGACGAGAAACTGGTCAAGGGTATTGGCATCAGCGTCAATCGCTGGGAGCCGACCAACGTCATCAAGGCTTTGCGGACCGGAGTCGTGGACGCAGTGCAGGTGGTCTACAACATCTTTGATCAGGCTCCAGAGGACGAACTGTTTCCCGTCTGCCGGGAACTCGACGTCGCCATCATTGCCCGAGTGCCGTTTGATGAAGGCAGCCTGACCGGCACGATGACCGCGAACGATACCTGGCCCCAGGGCGACTGGCGCAATCTGTACTTCACGCCCGCCAACCTCCGCGAGACGCTGGCGCGGGTCGACCGGGTGAAGGCTGATATCCCTGCCGGTCTGGATCTGCCTGAGGTCGCGCTGCGGTTCACGCTGCACGACCCGTCGGTCAGCACCGTCATCCCGGGCATGCGCACCGTGGCGCACGTCGATCGCAATCTCGCTGCCGGCGACGGCAGGCCGCTTCCCCCAGCCCTGCTCGCCTCGATGCGCAAGCACCGGTGGGATCGGACGACGGTGATCCCGTAGGGGCGCGATTCATCCGCCTTCGCGTAGAGCTTCGGCGGACCGCCGTAGCCTTGGCGGAGGTGGTCGCGCCCGTGATCCCCTAGCCTTTTTCGCCGACCCGCTGCTATACTTGATGGTTCTGGATGTCCGGAAGGAGCCCGTATGAAGGAAGGTATCCACCCGAAGTACTACGAGGTCGAGGCGCGCTGCGCATGCGGTGCGACTTGGAAGACGCGCTCCACCAAGCAGGAGCTGCACCTCGAAATCTGCTCGAGCTGCCACCCGTTCTTTACCGGCCGCCAGAAGATTCTGGACATCGAGGGCCGCGTGGAGCGCTTCACGAAGAAATTCGGCGCCCAGACGGTCGAATCCCGCAAGAAGGCTGCCGCGACGAAGACAACGACGACCAAGAAGGCGAGCAAAGAGGCGTCTGCCTGAGGGCAGCGCCTCCTCGTCACTCAGTCCCGCCTGAGCGTCGCCTGGTCGGGATGCTCTTCTCTCCCTGCCAGGCGCTTCCTGTCCAGTCTCGCCAGCCGATGCCGCAAGGCGTCGATCTGGGCCGGGTCACGCTCGGATTCCAGCGCGTGCAGGACGAACGCCCGCGCGGCGTCGAGATTACGACACCGGTGTTCGTGGTGAATCGCCAGCGCGCGCCTGGCTTCCTGCGCGAGCGGCTGCCCGGCGCCGGCATCGAGCATGCCATGCCAGGCTTCGGCGGCCGCCGCGTAGCGCCGCTGCCGGCGGCGATGGACGGCCAGATGATGGAGGGCCTCCGCACGGATGGTGTGATCGATTGATCGCGCGTCCCATGGCGCGGGGTCCAATCCTGCCGCCCGTGCGAAATGCGCCTCGGCTTCTCCGCTTCGCCCGAGGCGCTCGTAGATCTGCCCCATGGCCAGTGCCTCGTGCGGCGACGGCACGGCCTCGGCCCCGCCATCCACCATCCGCATCCCGAGCGCCGTCAACGCCGCGAGCGAGATCAGGTCCAACCGGTTGTGTTCAAACACCGGTTCCAGCGGTTGTAGATCCCCGGTGCGCAGGTAGTGAAAGTAACGGGACGGAATCTCGGATCCGGGCACGTCATCGACGCGATGCACGCCGAGAACGGCTTCTTCGAGCGCGCCGAGCGCGCAACTCGACTGATCGAACGAGTCGGCTCCCCGGCCGTCATCCCGCCCAGCGCCCGAGTCGCCGCGCCTCCGCCAGAGCCTCCGCGCCGGGTGCAGCATGTCGAAATGCGGCATGTCGCCAAAGGGCGACGAGAGGCGGTGGAACAAATAACGGGTCTCGATGAGCGGCACGTCGAAGGTCCGGCCGTTGAACGTCACCAGGCCGCCGAATTTCTCCGTGAGCGCGGCGAGGCTGACGAGTAGTTCGTGTTCGGCGTGGTAGCCGGACAGAAAGTACTGAACCACGTGAAACCCCTCGCCATCGAAGTAGCCGCAGCCCACGAGAAACGCGATCGTGCCTGCGCCGCCGCTCAAGCCCGTGGTTTCGAGATCGAAAAACAGCAGCGGCCCCTGTGTCGGGACCATCGGTCGCCGACGGTCATCGGCAAACGGTCGCGTGGCCTCGAAGTGCAGCCGCCGCGGGCGCTCGAGTCTGGGACCGCCCGCCGCGCGCTCGTCGGTAGCGAGCACGGCCAGGGCCGGCAGACATCGCTCGATGACCTCGGCATAGTGCCCGACGGCCTGCCTGCCGTGATGCCGCTCGAGCTCGTAGTGCCGCTCCATCACCACGCAGCCGGTTGGAACCTCGTGCCCAACCGGCACGTCATCATCCGGCACGTAGCGCCGCTCGCACGAGGATTCGGCGCGAGGATTTTCGCCCTCGATCGGGCGCACCTCGTCTCGCGCGGCGCCCGGCGTGGAGCTCGTCCGCAACAGGTCCCTCAGGCGGGACGAGAGGCGGGAGGGGTCAGTGGGCATGCTCAGGCGATGACGATGCACAGACAGCAACTGCGCCTCGAGGCCGGGCTGGAGCCCGGCGATCCCAGGCTTGAGGGCGCACTTGGGGCGACCACAATCCCAGGCTCGAGACAGATCGGACAAGTGAACAGCGTGACACCCCTGGGATCGCCGGGCTCCAGCCCGGCCCACGGAGCATCGTTTCCCACACTCTACAATCGCCCCAAGATCGCCAGCGCGACGTCCTTCGCCTTCACGCCCACATCGCCGAGCGGACCGACGCACGATGGACATCCCGACTCGCACGAGCAACCCGCGATCAACTCGCGTGTCCGGGCGACCAGATCGTCGTGCATCCGGAACAACGGCTCGCTGAATCCAATCCCGCCGGGGTAGTTGTCGTAGATGAACACGCGCGGCTCATCGCCCTCGGCCACAGACGACGACCACGAGGCGGCAGGCACCGCCGCGGGCTGCGAGGCCGCGTCTCCGTCGGTGGCCGGCCCAATCGAGACGCCGATATCGTGTCCGTCGCACATCAGCAGCAACTGCGCAATCTGCCTCATGGCATACGACAGCCCCACGATGCCGTCGCGTCTGTCATCCGCACTCCACGGCAGCGCGGTCATCAACTCGCGTGGCACCGTGAGCCAATAGGAGGTCGTGTGCATCTGGCGTTCGGGCAGGTCCAGCTCGCCCGAGCCCACATTCTCATTCGTGTAGAACTTGATCTTCTTGAAGCCGACCACCCGCGACACCACGTGCACGTCGCCATGGGCCGGCAGCGCCCGTGGCCGCTCACCGGACGCGTTGAATGTGTCGAGCACGGTGACGCGGCTGTACGTGATCGCATCGGTGTAGTAATCGCAGTCGATGTGCCGCACGTAGGCCTTGCGGCCCACGAAATCGAGTTCTTCCACCTGGTAGAGCCGACCCTCGACGATGTAGATCGCCTTGGGATGGAGAATCTCGAGCGCCGTGTTGAAGTCGGTCTCGCCGATGACGCGCGTCGTGTCGGTCTTGTCGACCACGACGAAGTTGTCCGACGAGATCGACCGGAGGCTGATGGCATTGGCCGGGTACGACTCGTTGGTCCAGTGCCACTGCCCTGTCGTCTCGTCGCCGCCTGGCGGCCGGCTCAGGTGCACGAGGCCTTCCTCGGCGAGAATGCCGAGAATCTCCTGCAAGTTCTCGCGCCCGAACGTCTCGGTCACCGTGAATGGCAACTCGAATGCCGCGCACTTGATGTGGTCGACCAGAATCTGGAGGTTGTCGGGGTTGACCAGCGCGTGTTCCGGCGATGCGTCGAAGAAATACGACGGATGGCGTACGACGAACTGATCGAGCGGCGCACTGCGCGCCACCATGACCGCCGCCGACCGGCCCGCTCGCCGCCCCGCGCGACCGGCTCGTTGCCACGTCGACGCAATGGTTCCGGGATAACCGGCCAGCACGGCCACGTCGAGCGCACCGATGTCGATGCCCAGTTCCAGGGCGTTGGTCGACACCACGCCACGGACGGATCCGTCGCGGAGACCTTTCTCGATCTCGCGGCGCCGATGCGGAAGGTAGCCTCCCCGGTAACCGCGAATCACATCGGATGCGCCCGGTTCGCCTTCGTGCGCGTCTTTCAAGTACCTCGTCAGGATCTCGGTCGACAGCCGGCTTTGCGCGAACACGATCACCTGCAGGCCCTTGTTCAGGAAGTCGAGCGCGACCGCCCTGGCCTGCGCGATGTAGGAGCGCCGGATGCCCAGTTGCCTGTTGACGATCGGCGGGTTGACGAAGAGAAAGTACTTCTCGCCCCGCGGGGCGCCGCTCTGGTCGACCAGCGCGAACGGCTGCTCGACGAGACTCTCGGCCAGCCCGAGCGGATTGGCGATGGTGGCCGACGAGCAGATGAACGTCGGCGACGAGCCGTAGTGCTGGCAGATGCGCCGCAATCGCCGCAACACGTTGCCGAGATGACTGCCGAACACCCCGCGATAGGCGTGCAGCTCGTCGATCACGACGTAGCGCAGGTTCTCGAACAGCTTCGCCCACCGCGGGTGGTGCGGCAGGATGCCCGAGTGCATCATGTCGGGGTTGGTCAGCACCACGTGGGCGCGGCCGCGAATCGCGCGGCGGGCGTCCTGCGGCGTGTCGCCGTCATAGGTGAATACGCCGACCTCGACATCGGCGGCCTTCGCAATTTCCTGGGACAGCCGGTCCAGCTCCGCCAGCTGGTCCTGCGCGAGCGCCTTCGTCGGAAACAGGTACATCGCCCGGCACGACGGATCCGCCAGGATGCCATTCATGACGGGCACGTTGTAGCAGAGCGTCTTACCCGAGGCTGTCGGCGTCGTGATGACCACGTGGCGCCCGGCCAGGGCGTGCTCAATCGCCCGGGCCTGGTGCGTGTAGAGCCGCTCAATGCCCCGGCTGGCCAGCGCGGCCCGGAGACGCGGGTCGATGCCAGCCGGAAAGTCCTCGTAGCGCGCCTCCTCCTCGGGAAGGCGACGGATGGCGGTGATGAAGCCATCGGGGCTATCGGGACGGTCGACAGGCCAGGGCCCAGGCACGACGGCCCGCAGGGCCAGCTCAAGGGCGGTGTCCCGCCGCGCATCGCTCCGCCCATCCGGGCGCGTCGGTTCAGGGGAAAGCGGCATGTCCGGCATGGTACTAGGCCGCCAGAAATCGATCAAGAGGCGAAAGGCGAAGAAAGAGCGTTAGAAAAGCGACCTGGACTGGCAACCGTCGACGACGATGCTCGCGCCGCTCACCCAGCTGGCTTTCGGCGAGGCCACAAACGCGACGACCGTGCCGACCTCCTCGGGCGTGCCGAACCGGCCGAACGGCAGCTCGCGCTCCACGAACTCCGCGATCCAGGCTGGATCGGCCTGCTGGCGCTTCCACCACGACCCGCCGGGGAAGATGATCGAGCCGGGCGCAATGCTGTTGACGCGAATGTGGTCTGTGGCCAACTGCTGCGCGAGCGACTTGGCGAGGCTGATCTCCGCGGCCTTCACGGCGTTATAGGTCATGCGGCCGCCGGTCTCGCGGCCGAAGATCGAGGCGATCATCAGGATGACGCCACCGCCCCGCCGACGCAGGTGAGGGACGACGGCTCTCGACGCCCGAATGGCCGGGAACATCGTCTGATCGAATGCCTCCTGCCAGTCTGCGTCAGTGGTCGCCAGCAGGTCACCGCCACGCGCCATTCCGACGTTATTTACCAGGATATCGATCCCGCCGAAATGTGCCGCGGTGCCATCCACGATCGTCGCCACGCCCGCCGACGTTGCGACGTCCGCCTGAATCACATGGACGCGCGTCGCGTCCCCGCATCGCTGGCGCAACTGCCGGGCGGCTGCCTCGAGAGGTTCGGCGCTTCTCGCGCACAGCGTGACGCGGCAACCCTCGAGCGCCAACGCCGTCGCGCTGGCGAGCCCCAGACCCCGGCTCGATCCGGTGATGATGGCCACTTTATCAGTCAGTTCAAGATCCATGGGTGCTCGTCGAACAAAGGATAGCTCGCCACGAAGAACCGTGCGGTGTCACACGCCGCATGATACAACAGTGCCGTGCTCACCGCCGCCACGCTCGCACTGCTCGGATACGCGTTGTATACGGTGGGATGGTCGGTCATCGACCTGGTTGTCTGGTCGCGGCTGGAACGGTGGGCCGATGTCGCAACCTCAGCGATAGCCTTGCTGCTTTTTCCGGCGGCTGTACTGATTCGAGCCCGCATCCCCGGCGGTCTGCCTCTGGGGTTCGCGGCGTTGCTCGGGCTGCAGGCCATCAGTCTCCACAACTCGATGCATCTCTACGGCGAAATCCGGGTGCTGGCCGAGTCGGCCCGGGCGGCATTCTGGTCAGGCGTGATGGTGCTGGCGCTGGCCGGGCAGCGAAAGGAAGCGGCAGCGCGGAAGTCGGAACTCCAGTCCACGGCCGACGATACGCCTGACGGCAGTGCGTAGGAAGGGAGCGGGCACAGGGGCCCGCCCCTACGGGATCGACGTCATCTGTCTACCAGCGACTGACGCGTGGCTTCTGTTCTGCGTCAGCGCCCTACGCGCACCCGCTGGTCGAGCCGCAGTTGGCGCACTTGTAGCAGCTGCCGCTGCGCACCATGATGGCCCCGCAGAGATTACAGGGCGGCGCGTCTTCCTGATTCTGAATGGTCGACATGGCCGCCGCCTGCCCGCCAGCCAGGCCCTCGGCAGACGCGCCCACGACAGCCAGCTTCAGTTGTTCGCCGTCCGCGCTCTTCGGCGAATTCTCCACGCCCGGCTCCGGGCCGTTCACGCCCGCCCGGAACTGGGCTTCGGTCGACAGGAATTTCGTCGCCAGCCAGCGGAAGACGTAGTCGACGATCGACTTGGCGAAGCGCACCTGCGGGTTCTTCGTCATGCCCGACGGCTCGAACCGCATGTGGCTGAATTTCTCCACGAGCACTGGCAGCGGCACGCCGTACTGCAACGCGTAGGAAATGGCCTGGGCGAACGCGTCGGCAAATCCGGAAATCGTCGACCCTTCCTTGGCCATCACCAGGAACAGCTCGCCGGGCATGCCGTCTTCGTAGAGGCCGACGGTGATGTAGCCCTCGTGTCCCTGGATATCGAACTTGTGCGTGATGGCCTTCCGCTCTTCGGCCAGCTTCCGCCGCACGATGTGGGGTCCGGCTTTGGGCGCTGCCGCGGGGCCGGCCGCCTGACTCTTGTCCTTCGACGTATTGAGCGGCTGCGTGCGCTTGCTGCCGTCGCGGTAAATCGAGATGGCTTTCACGCCCAGTCGCCACGACTCGAGATACGCCTGGGAAATGTCCTCGACGGTCGCCTCCTTCGGCACGTTCACCGTCTTCGAGATGGCCCCCGAAATGAAGGGCTGGGCCGCGCCCATCATCTTGATGTGTCCCATGTAGTGAATCGTGCGCTGTCCCTTGGACGGCTTGAAGGCGCAATCGAACACCGCCAGGTCCTTCTCTTTCAGGTACGGTGCGCCCTCGATGGTCTCGTTCTTGTTGATGTACTCGACGACGGCCTTGACCTGCGCATCGGTGTACCCGAGACGGGTGAGCGCGGCTGGCACGGTCCCGTTGACGATCTTCATCATGCCGCCGCCGACGAGCTTCTTGTACTTGACGAGCGCGATGTCGGGCTCGATGCCCGTGGTATCGCAGTCCATCATGAAGCCGATCGTCCCGGTCGGCGCCAGCACGGTGGCCTGGGCGTTGCGATACCCGAATTCCCCACCGATGTCGATGGCGTCATCCCAGGACTGCTGAGCGCCCTCGAAGATGTCGCTGGGCACAAGCGCGGACGCGACATCGCGCAGTGCGTCGCGGTGCTTGCGCATGACGCGCAGGAACGGCTCGCGGTTCGGCTCGTAGCCGGCGAAAGGACCGCCCTGGTCCCGACTGATGCGGGCTGACTGCGCGTACGCCTCTCCGGTCATCAGCGCCGTGATCGCCGCCGCGTAGGCGCGGCCGGCGTCGCTGTCATAGGGCACGCCGCGCGACATCAGCAGCGCGCCGAGATTGGCGTAGCCCAGGCCCAGCGGACGGTAGTCGATGCTGTTGCGCTCGATGGCTTTGGTCGGGTAACTGGCACTGCCCACGACGATTTCCTGGGCGGTGATAAACGTCCGCACGGCCGCCTTGAAGGCCTCAACGTCGAACTCGCCCCGCTCGTCGGCGAATTTCATCAGATTGATCGACGCCAGGTTGCACGCCGAGTCATTGAGGAACATGTATTCCGAACACGGGTTCGACGCATTGATGCGGTCGGAGGCCGGGCAGGTGTGCCACTGGTTGATCGTCGTATCAAACTGCATCCCCGGATCGCCGCAGATGTGGGTGGCGTCGGCAATCATCCGCATCAGATCGCGCGCCTTGTACGTGTCCATGATCGTGTCGTGGTTGACCACGGCCCGCGTGTGCCACGGTCCGTCATCCACGACGGCACGCATGAACTCGTCGGTCGCGCGCACGCTGTTGTTGGAGTTCTGGAAAAACACCGACGCGTAGGCCGGTCCCGTGAAGGACCCGTCGTAGCCCGCGTCAATCAGCGCCCAGGCCTTGCGCTCCTCTTCGACCTTGCAGTTGATGAAGTCCACGATGTCCGGGTGCTCGGCGTTCAGGATGACCATCTTCGCCGCGCGGCGGGTCTTGCCGCCAGACTTGATCACCCCCGCGAAGGCGTCGTAGCCCTTCATAAACGACACGGGGCCCGATGCCGTGCCTCCGCCAGCGAGGATCTCGCGTGACGAGCGCAGCGACGACAGGTTCGTCCCGGTCCCGGATCCGAACTTGAACAGCATGCCTTCGGTTTTCGCGAGCGTCAGGATCGAGTCGAGCGTGTCCTCAACCGAGTTGATGAAACACGCCGACATCTGGGGGTGCTTCTCAATGCCGCAGTTGAACCAGACGGGGCTGTTGAAGCTGCCCTTCTGATACACCAGCAGGTGCTTCAGGTCGTCGCTGAAGGCCTGGACGGCCTCCTCGGTCGCGAAGTACTTCTGCGCGCGCGCCCAACCGGTGATCGTGTCGACCACGCGCCCGATCAACTGCCGGACGCTCCATTCGCGCTCGCTCACGCCCAGGGTCCCGCGGAAGTACTTCGAGACGACGATGTTGGTGGCCTGCTGCGACCAGAACTTCGGGGTTTCGACGCCGCGCTGCTCGAAGACAGCCTCGCCGCGTTCGTTGGCAATCACGGCATCGCGGGTGTCCCACACGATCTCGTCGAACGGATCGCGCCCGGCCACCGTGAAGTACCTCGAGTACTCCATCCCCGGCGCCGACGTCGCGGCACGCCGCGACGCGTCGCTGCCGGGATCAACCCCTTCGGAGCCCATCGCCCTGGTGTCCTGCGCCCCTCTCTGCATACGTCCTCCGACAACACAACGCCACCCTGGCCCCGACAGGCGCGTTGCCAACGACACTCAACCGCTGGTTGGTGACTGCGGCCCGGATTCTCCACCCGCGATGTCCGGCAACCGCGTGGCCAGAATGGCCAGTCCGCCCGTCGATCGGTGTCCCATCATCACGGTGCAATCACCTGCAGCGCCGATGCGCTGCTGACATCCCGGGAACCTCGCCGATCCTCGGTACGAACCCGCCGTCCTGTTCTGACTTCCACTGGCGAGAAGCTGGGAGATTCTCGCGCACCCTTATCTGATATCGAAGCGTCAATATGCGCTGGCCAGGCCGATCTTGTCAAGCGGAATTACACCACATATAGTGTCCCATGATTAGGGCGGACGCAATATAGTGTGTATTATGGCGCATTTTCACATTTTTCGCCATTTGTTCGCTTTTCGGTCTGCTGTAGAGTTTAAGACGCCCCTTCCAGGGTTTCGGTTGCAGGACGGCGGCTGATGGCGGCGCGCCGCCACTTCGGGCCGCGCGTAACCGCATGATAGAGTCACTGGATTGTGCAAGATCCCGTAACGGCGTCGGTTCCGGTCGTGCCGACGGCCCGGACCGCGACGCCACCAACGCTTGCCGCGCGGGTCTCCGCGCTGGTTGAGGTTGTGCTGGCCTCTGGATTCCCCACGCAGGTGGCGATCGGGCTGCTGCTCGTCGGGGCCGGCCTCGATGCGCACGCCCCAGGCGGCCGCCTTTCAATGACCTACGTGGTGACGCTGTGGCTTGTCGACGCGGTTGTGCTGGTCGGCCTCATCGTGGCGCTCGTCCGGCTTCGCGGCGAGCGCCTCAGCGTGCTGTTGTTCGGTACGCGATCGATCCTGCGCGAGGCCGGGCTGGGCCTGGCTCTGGTACCGGTGGTCTTCGGGCTGGTGATCGGGGCCCTGGTCACCGTGCGCCTGCTGTGGCCGGGCCTGCACAACGTCGCGATCAATCCATTCGAAGACCTGATCCAATCGCGCAGTGATGCCGCCATTCTCGCCACCGTCGCCGTGCTGAGCGGCGGCATCAAGGAAGAACTCCAGCGGGCCTTCGTGCTGCGCCGCTTCGAGCAGCATCTCGGCGGCGCGCGGGTCGGTCTCGTGATCTTCAGCGTGGTCTTCGGCGCGGGACACTTCATCCAGGGATGGGACGTGGGCGTCGTCACGACGCTGCTCGGCCTCTTCTGGGGCATCCTCTACCTGAAACGCGGGAGCTTCACCGCCTCCGCCGTGAGTCACTCTGGCTTCAATGTGGCGCAGATTGTCCAGTTCGTGGTCTTCGGATCGTAGCGCCCGGTGGATCGCCCTCCTGGTGCTGGTCGCCGCCCTGTCGATGCCGGGCGTGACGACGAGGCTCTATGCGGCCGACGAGGTCGAGGCGTTCTCGTTTCTCCGATCGCTCTGGTTCGATCACGACTTCTCGTTTGACAACGAGTACCGCCACCTGTACGAGAGCCGGGTCATCACCGACGAAGGTTTCCGACTGACGTTTCTCGAGTTCACCACGGAAACCGGGCTGCGGCGAAACTTCAGCACAATCGGCTGCGCGCTGCTGTGGGCACCGTTCTACGCCGTGGCGGATGCCGGCGTTCGCGTCGCGCGCGGGCTGGGCTACGCCGTCGAGGCAGACGGCTACTCGAGGCCCTATGTCGCGGCGGTGTGCTACGGCTCCGCGTGTTACGGCGTGATGGCGCTGGTGCTGGCGTTCGCGGTCGCGCGGCGCGTGCTGCAGATCGGCGGGATGCGGGATGCGGGACCGGCGGCCGCCGCCACGTGGGCCGTGTGGCTGGGGACGCCGCTGCTGTTCTACATGTACGTGGCGCCTCCGTATACGCACGCGGTGTCCGCCTTTACCGCTGCCGCCTTCGTCTGGGCATGGCTGATGGTGCGGGAGCGCTGGTCGCCAGGCGGCCTGGCCGTGCTCGGCGTGCTGGCCGCGATGATGACCATGGTCCGCGAGCAGGATGCCTTTCTTGCGCTGGGGCCTGGCCTCGACTTCGCCTGGTCGCTGCGGCGGCGCCCCAGGCCCCGCCTGCTCGCCTCAGCGCTCGCGTTCTCTGGAGCGTTCGCGCTCACGTTTCTTCCTCAAGCCGCGGCCTACCTGGCGCTCAACGGACGGCTTAGCCCATCTCGACTGGTCAGCCGGAAGATGAGCTGGACGGCGCCACACGCGCTGGACGTGCTGCTGTCGCCGGAGCACGGCTACGTGTGCTGGACGCCGCTCGCGCTGCTGGCGATGGTGGGCTGGGTGATGATGCTGACGTGGCGTCTTCCGCCATCCCCCGCCAACCAGCACACGCGGCCGCTGCGCTGGCTCGGCCTCTGCATGCTGGTGATGGCGCTCTCGCAGATCTACGTCGCCGGATCGGTTGAGAGCTGGACGGTCGCTGGCGCGTTCGGTCAGCGCCGTTTCGTCGTGTTGACGGTGCTGCTGGTCGTCGGGGTCGCGGTGCTGTATGCCCGGGCCCGCACACGCCTCGCGCGCGCCGCGCTCTCGCTCGTCGTGGTCATGAGCGTGTGGTGGAACCTCGGCCTCATGGTCCAGTTCGGCGCCGGCTGGATGGACCGCCAACGCCTCGATCTGCCGAAGAACGCCTACAATACCTTCGTCACCGTGCCACGGCGACTGCCGGAGATTGCCTATCGCTATCTCTTCGAGCGACAGAGCTTCTACCGGAACGCCACGGTGCCAGACGGCACGCGCTGACGAACAAGACGGGGTCCATTGCGCATTCGGTACTTGGCTGATATTCGCTTCCCGTTGGAGCGCGCCAATGGCGTGCAGACGATGGAGACGTGTCACGCGCTGGCACGCCTGGGCCACGACGTGCACCTGGTGGTGCGACCCGATCGCTTCACGCCCGGGCGTGATCCGTTCTCGTACTACGGCCTGCCGCCGATGGCGTCTCTGCACATTGAACAGGTCGCGACGCCTCGCCATCTTCCGGCGCGCCGCCTCGCGTACCTTGCGCAGGCGATCCGGCGCACGGTCTGCGCGAACGACACCGACGTCGTGCTGACCCGCGATCTGGGACTGGCGGCGCTGCTTTTGATGCTCCCGGCGCGCTGGCGTCCTCCGGTCGTGTATGAGTCGCACGGATTCGCCCCTGCCGTCAGCGCCGAGATGCCCACGCTTCACGCGGGCGCACCTGAGGCTGGAGGCGCGAAACGCCGGCGTCTCGACCGACGCGAACAGCGTGTATGGCGTCGGGCCGACGCGTATGTCACGATCACGGCTGGGCTCGCGCGCGAACTGGAACAGCGCTACGGTCCTCGCCCTCGCCTTGCCATTATCCCGGACGGCGCGCGTCTGCCTGTGGCCGGCAATCGATCCGATCTGGTGCACCACGCTCCCGACGCCACGCCGGTCGTCTGCTACGCGGGTCATCTGTATCCGTGGAAGGGGCTCGACGTACTGGTCGGCGCGCTCGGCCAACTGACCGACATGCGTGGGCTCATCGTGGGCGGCCTCGAGGGTGAAAGCGACTTCGCCAGGGTGAAGGCCCTGGCCGAGCAGGCGGCGCCGGGCCGCGTGGAGTTTGCGGGCATGGTCGAACCGCCGCGTGTCGCGGCCCTCCTGCAGAGAGCCGACGTGCTGGTCGTTCCGAATCTGCCCAGCCGGATATCGGCCGCTTATACGTCGCCGCTCAAGCTGTTCGAGTACATGGCCTCCGGCCGTCCGGTGGTGGCGTCCGATCTGCCGGCGCTCCGGGAAGTGCTCCGGCCTGATGACAACGCGGTACTGGTGGAGCCTGGAAGCGTCGACGCCCTGGCCGCGGGCATCCGGCGCGTCGTCGGCGACGCGGCTTTCGGTCGACGACTGGCGGCGAACGCGCGTCGCGACGTCGCCGAGTACACGTGGGACAAGCGGGCCGAACGGCTCGATGCCGCCCTGACGGCGGCGATGGAGACGCGCGCGTGATCTCGTCACGGTTGCTGACCCTGGTCCGGTGTCCTGATTGCGGCGGAACGCTGCGCAGCGGCCAGCCCGAACTGGTCTGCGCGGCGTGTGGTCGCCAATTCGCGACATCCGCGGAGTACCTGGTGCTGCACCCCGGCGTGAGTTACGCGGAACAGACCAAGTACCTCGACGAGGCGCTGCACGCCGACGCACGGCACGAACACGTGTCGCCGCCGCTCCTGTCGGCGAAGATCCGCAATGACGTGCTCCGGCAGTTCCTCGCACCGGGGTCGTCCGACACCGTGATCGATCTCGGGTGCGGCAGTGGCAAGGCCCTCGTCTGGAACGCCGACATGGGCGCATACCAGGTTGGCATCGACGTCAGCCCGTACTTCGCGCGGGAGGCCCGAGCCGAGATCGATCTGGTGCTTGGCGACCTGCGCCGGCTGCCGTTTGCCACCGGCGCGTTTTCGAAAGGCTATGCGCTCGACGTGTTCGAGCACGTGTCGCACGAGACGCTGGTCGACGTGCTGCGCGAAGCCGCACGCGTGCTGGCCCCTGGCGGCGCGCTGTTCGTCTACAGCCACGTGAGGAAGAACTCCCGGCTGGCTGGCGGTCTCAAAATGGTCAATGCCCTGGCGGGCTGGCTCGAACGCCGCGGCCTGATGGATCTGTCGCGCGAGCGGCTGCGAAAATCCGATCACCTCAACCCGCTGGCGGACATTCCCGATCTCGAGGCGGTGGTCGCGTCGGCCGGATTCCGGATCGCGCGCATCCGGTACTACACGCCGGCGGTCGGGGCGGTGGTCGAGAACATCTTCATGAGGCTCGCGGAGCACTGGCTTTCCCGACGCGCGGCCCGACGCGCGGCGTCAGCCGGCCGCGCCATCGACACGGCCGAAGCCGCCCGGCAGGCGCGTTCGACCGCCAAGGCGCGGGTGGATGGCCGGGGTCTGCCCTACATGGCGTTGCGGCTGACCACCTGGGCCATGACGCTCGACATGCTGCTCTTTGGGCGCGTGCGCTCGGGCCCGTTCTTTGCCCTGCTGGTAAAGGACGACGCGACCAGCAAGGAGCGGCGCCGGTGAAGATCCTGTATGTGGCGCTCGACCAGCGGGTCCCCGGCACCACCGGCGGATCGGTCCATGTGAGGTCGGTGGCCGACGGCCTGGCGGCATTGGGTCATGACGTCGACGTGCTCACCACACCGGGCGACGGGCCGTTTCCCGCCGGCCAGGTCCAGTGGCATGCCATGTCGCCGCCGTTCGGGATGCGTCATCTGCGCGGCCTGCGTGCCGCCGCGGTCGCCCGCATGGCCTACCGCGTCGGCGCCGAAGTCGTCATCGAGCGCTACCACAACTTCGGCGGGGAAGGCATCCGCGCGGCCGATGCGACTGATGCGCTGGCGGTACTCGAGGTCAATGCCCCGGTCATCGACTATCCGGGGTCGCCGAAAGCCTGGTTCGACCGACTCCTCGTTGTCGAGCCGATGCGTCGATGGCGTGAGTGGCAATGCCGGCGCGCCGATCTGGTCATCACACCGACCGCCGCCATCATCCCCGCGTTTGTGCCGCCGGACCGCATCGTCGAAATCGAGTGGGGCGCCGACACTGAATCGTTCAGGCCAGGCGCCGAGGGTCAACTGCCGTTTACCAGGGAACCGGGCGCAGTCCTCGCGGTCTTCGCCGGGGCCTTTCGCGCCTGGCACGGAGCCATCAATCTGGTCCGTGCCGTCCGCGCCCTGCGTGCGCGCGGCCGGAGCGGTCTTCAGGCCGTCCTGATTGGCGACGGCCCCGAATGGCCGCGGGTCAAAGAGGAAGCGTCGCACGTGCCTGGCATCACGCTGACCGGCGCCGTTCCGCACGATCAGATGCCGGCCTGCCTGGCTGCCGCCGACATCGGCGTCGCGCCCTTCGATCTCGAGGCGCACCCGCCGCTTCAACTCGCGTTCTACTGGTCGCCGCTCAAAGTGTTCGAGTACATGGCCGCGGGCCTCCCGGTTGTGGCACCGGCGATTCCCCGCCTCGCCAGCATCGTGCGGTCACACCAGGAGGGCCTGCTCTACAATCCCCGTGAACCCGGCGGTCTGGCCGAAGCGCTCGGGCGCCTGGTCGACGATGCCGCGTTGCGGCGGACGCTGGGAGCCGCGGCGCGCGAGCGTGTGGCGACGTCGTTCAGCTGGAAGGCCCACTGCACGCGACTCGACAAGGCGCTCACCGCGGCGCTCGACGCCCGTGTGGCGTCGGGCCAGGGCCCTGGCGCCAGGCACACGTCCTGATGCGCATCCTCATCGCGACCGACGCGTTTCCTCCTCACTGCGGCGGCAGCGGGTGGAGCACGTACGAGCTGGCGCGTGGATTGCGCCGGCATGGCCACGAACTGATCATCGTTCAGCCGCGTCCGGGACAGGCATCGAGCGGCACACGCGACTATGATGGCTTCGGGATCGAGGAGATGGCATGGGCCGCGCCGCGCGTGCCGTTTGTCAGGAATGTCTTCAAGAACGAGCGGCTGTGGGCGCAGCTCGCGGTGCGCATCCAGGAAGTGGCACGGGCGATCGGCGCCGACATTATCCACGCGCAACACGTCTTGACCGCTCCAGCCGCGGTGGAGGCCGGGCAGGCCTTGGGGATCCCGGTCGTCTGCACCGTGCGCGACTACTGGCCCGTCTGTTATTGGGGGACGCTCATCCACGATCCGCAGTCGGCCACACTCTGTCCGGCCTGTTCGGCGGGCATGATGACGCGGTGCGTGCGTCCACGCGCCGGAGCAGCCTGGCCAGCGGCCATTCCGTTCATCCCGTACATGCGGGGCAACCTCCGGCGAAAGCAGCAGTCCCTGGCACGCGCCGATGCGATTGTGGCCGTGAGTTCGACGATCGCACGGGATCTGGCGGACCGGTCCGACCTGTTGCGGCATGCCCGGATCGAGGTGGTGCCGAACCCGGTGGACATCACTGGCGTGCGCGCCGCGGCTGCCGGCACCACGGCGCCCCTTGAGGAGCCGTACGCCGTGTTTGTCGGCAAGCTCGAGGTGAACAAAGGCGCGGCTTTCCTGCTGCCGGCCGTCGAGCGTGCACGTCTGCCCTGGCCACTGGTGGTGGTTGGCGATGGCGCCTTGCGCGATCAGATGGAGGCTTCGGCCCGGCGGCTTGGGCGGGACGTGCGGTTCACCGGGTGGCTCGGGCGTGACGAGGCGCTGGCCTGGCTGGCGCACGCATCCCTGCTGGTGTTCCCGTCATACGGCCCGGAATCGTTGAGCCGCGTCCTGCTCGAATCGGCCTCTCTGGGTGTTCCGATGGCCGCCATGAACACCGGCGGCACGATCGATATCGTGCAGCACGAACAGACGGGGCTGTTGTCGTCGACGCCGGACGAACTGGGCGATCACGTGGCGCGGCTGGTGGCGGATCGGGCGCTGGCGGCGCGATTGGCCGCTCAGGCTCGCACCCACGTCGATCGGCATTTCGAGGCGGCGTCGGTCGTCGCGCGCATCGAGGCGATCTACGCCGCGGTCGCCAAGCGAGGGACGGCGCATGCCTGACCGCACTGCCTTCCCGGCCGGCTTGAGACTCGCGATCATCGCGCGATCGGTGGCTCCGCTGCACGGCATCGGCGGCCTGGAGCGGCACGTCGGCGATCTGGTGCGGCACATGCTCGAACGAGACGTCGAGGTGACACTCATCACGCGCGGCGTCACTGACCCCGAACAACTCGCGAATCTGACCCACCCGCGTCTGGTCGTGCACGAGGTGCCGTATCGCACGTTTCCGCTGGCCGGCCGCCGAGGTACGACCGTGCTGGATCGCTCGACGGCGTATCCGCTGTTCGGGTATCGCGCAGGACGCGTCGCGGCCAAGCTGGCTGAAGGTGGTCGCCTCGACCTGGTGTACGGACACGGCGCAAGCGCGCTCGGGTACGCGATGGTGCATCGACGCCGGCGGCACATGACGCCGCCCTTCGTCTTCAACCCGCATGGCCTCGAGGAATTCGGCGGCATCGATGGTACGTATGGCGGACACACCTTCAAGCGGATCGGATACGCTCCCCTGCGAGCCGCCGTGCGCCTCTGTGCCAGGACGGCCGAGCGCGTGATTGCGACGGATCGCGCCATTGAGCCCGCGATCGTGCGTCATCTCGGGATCGCCGAACAGAATATGCGCCTGGTCCCCAACGCGGTTGACCTGCGGCGTGCCGAGCAACTGGCGGGACCACAAGAGGGCGAACGGATCCGGGAGCACGATGGGATCGCCCGCGACGAGACGATCCTCCTCAGCGTGGGCCGCCTCGAACACAACAAGGGCTTTCATGTGTTGGCCGACGCGCTGGCCACGATGGCAGACATCCCCT
This sequence comes from Acidobacteriota bacterium, assembly GCA_026393675.1. NCBI lineage: Bacteria > Pseudomonadati > Acidobacteriota > Acidobacteriota bacterium. The sequence goes on from JAPKZQ010000030.1 coordinate 111,544, forward strand.
GGCGCTGGGTCCTGGTAGGCGACGGATCGTTCCGTCCGGTGATTGAACGGCGATTGCGTCACTCGGGGCTCATCGATCGGGTCATGCTCGTCGGGTCACAGGGTGAACCGGCGCTCCATGCGTGGTACGAAGCCGCCACGCTCTTTGTCCATCCCACGCTCTATGAGGGCAGTTCGATTGTGACCCTCGAGGCGATGGCGCACCGACGGGCCGTGGTCGCAAGCCATGCGGGCGGACTCCCGGACAAGGTGCGGGACGGTCACACCGGCTGGCTCGTGCCGCCAGGGGATCCCGGCGCGCTGGCCGCCGCGTTGCGCCGGGCGCTGGCGGAGCCGACGCGCCTTCCAGAAATGGGTCTCGCCGGACGAGCCCTGGTTGACGCAGAATTCTCCTGGACCGTTGTGACCGACCGCCTGCTGGCGGTCTTCTCGGAACTTCTCCAAGAGACGAGGACGTCGTGACCGAACGAGAGTGGCGAGAATCGTCTGACATCAAGCCGTCCGTGCTGGTCCTGCTGGTGGTGGTGGGCATCGGGTTCACGCTCCGGTTGTGGAACATCAGCACCGGCGTGCCGTTTGCGGTCGGCATCGACGAACCCGCAATCATGTCGACCGTGGTGCGCATCCTGCAGTCCGGCGACTACAATCCGCACTTCTTCGAATACCCGACTGGCGTCGTCTACTTCCAGCTCGGCGTCGCGGTCGTCCAGTTTCTGACGGGCGCGATGCGCCACGCCTGGAACGCCGTGGAACAGGTCGGTATGGCCGATTTCTACCTGTGGGGTCGAGTCGCCACGGCCACGCTGGGCGCTGCCACCATCGTTCTCGTGCACCAGGTCGGGATGCGCTGGGGGGCACGCCACGCGCTGTTCGCCGCGGGGCTCTTCGCGGTGATGCCGCTCCACGTGCGCGAAGCCCACTTTGCGCTGACCGATACGCCGCTCGTCTTCTGCGTCACGCTCACGTTGCTGCTGTCTCTGCGCGCGCTCGAGAAGCCCGGGACCCTCACCTTCGTCCTGGCCGGGGCCGCGGCCGGCCTCTCGGCTGGTGTGAAGTACAACGGCCTCTACGCGGCCATCATGCCGCTTTGTGCCGCGCTGATGGCCGGATCGACCAGAAAGCGCGCGGCCATCGACGTCGTGCTGGTGGTCGTGTCCTGTGTGGTCGCGTTTTTCGTGACGACGCCGTATGCCATTCTCGATCTGCCCCATTTCCTGAACGGGTTCGGTACGCAGACCCGGGCATTCGTGCCCAGGCAGCCTGGCGGCGATTCAACGGCCCTCATCTATGTCCAGCATCTGATCGCGAATCTCGGCTGGCCGGCCTTCCTGCTGGCACTCTACGGCCTGGGACTGAGCACGGTGCGCATGTTCCAGGGCCCGGGGCACGTGCGGTTTGTGTTGCTGGTGATCTTCCCCCTGGTCTTCTTCAACCTCATCACGGGTTGGAGTTTCCTGTTTGCGAGGTACGCGCTGCCGATCGTGCCGTTCATGTGCCTGTGGGCAGCCATCGCCACGATTTCCGGCGTCAGTCTGCTGCGCCGGTTCGACATTCCGCGGGTCGTTCGCACGACACTCATCGTGGGACTGACCGTCGCGGCGCTGCTGCCACCATCGGTGAAGTCGGTGCGGTGGGTTCGCGACTTTGGCACGAAGACGACGCAGTCGCTGGCCTACGAGTGGATTATCCACAACGTGTGGTACCAGTCGAAGATGGTGTCGGAAGCCCGGGGATTGGATCTGCCTCCCGAGCGCTACAAGTTCAGCACGGTCAAGTCGCTGGCGGGCCGCGACCCGGCCGCGCTCCTCGCAGAGGGCACCGAATGGGTCGTGCTGTCGTCGGATGCGTGGGGCGGCGCGACGGAATCCGGTGGGGCGCCGCCGATGCCCGCAGCCTATGCGGGGCTGGCGGCTGCCGGCACCGAGGTCAAGGTCATCGAGCCGACGCCCGCGAACCCCGGGCCCGTCATCCGCATTCGCAAGCTGTCTCACTAGAGACGGTTTCATAACCTGCGTACGGCAGCTAGAGCCGGCCGCAGGAACGGGTCATGAAACCGGTAGCAGGATTCAGCGGACCGGCAGGTACAATTCGTTCACGTCGGCCCTCCGGCGCAGACGGGCCAGCCAGGCGTCGATGGCCTGGATGCGGCGACTTTCCTGCAGGCTTTCCTGCACGAGATCCCGGGCTTCCTCCAGCGTGAGCTGTCGGCCGTCTCGGGTGAATCGACCTCTGTTGGCCGAGTAGTACTGTCGCAGTTCCTCGTCTGTTCCGGGCAGCATCGACTCAAACCGCTGTCTCAGGTATTGCTGCACGCGCACGGTATCGCGCACGAACCGCTTCGCGCCATCTTCGTCGAGCCCGAGCGACGCCAGCGCCGAGGCAGCACCCTTTCCGCCGGCGAGCTTCTTGCGAATCTCTGAGAACGCGGGTTCGACGTGTGCCAGGTCAGGATCCGGCGTTTCGTAACGATTGACCTCGTCGAGCACCAGTTGTCGATCGACGAGCCACTGCATCGCGACGGCCACCGGATCGCGGGCATCGTGGGTATCGACCAGGCCGAACATGATGGCCGTGCGCGCATCGGACAGGGTGATCACGGATCCGGACACCACCGCGATGACGCGGTCGAGCAGTTCGCTCGCACGGACGCCCGCGACGCAGACCGCCAAGGCCAGCACAACCGCGAACACGCGCACGCGACGGCTCTTGTCCATCTCTACCCTAGAACGCCTGGCCGATGCTGATGTGCAGCGCCAGACGGCTCTCTGAATAGGTCCCAAACGACTGCAGCGTGCCCAGCTTGAATCCCAGATCCACACGCAGAGGCCCTACCGGCGATTTGTACCGGAGGCCGAACCCGGCCGAGGTGCGCAAGTGCGTCACATTGAGGTCGGACACCTGGCTGAACACGTTGCCGACGTCGAGAAACGCCGCCACGCCCACATCCCTCCACACCGCCATCCGCAATTCGCTGTTCAGCACGACTTCCGCGTGACCGCCTATCGGCACACCGTCCCGGTCGAACGTATCGGGGCGACCGAGCCGATCGAGCTGGAACCCACGCACCGTCGTGTCGCCGCCGGCGAAGAATCGTTCGTTGGCTGGCAGATCACGCACATTCTCGTACGTCGGCTGGCCGTCGGAGTTGAGCACGGGTTGGCCGCTGGCGTCGAGCACCTGAACACTGCGGCGAAAACCGGTTCCCAATCCGAGCCGGGCCCCGGCGGCAAAGACGATGCGCCGGCTGGTCGGCAGTTGCCGGTACATGAACGCCTGGCCGAACAGTTTCGCAAGCCCCACCTCGGATCCGATCTGCCGCAGCGCCAGGTCCCCACTGATGCTGACCAGATTCCCCTTGCCGGGATCCAGCCCATCGTCGCGTGTGTCGCGGACCGTGGATGCCGACAGGATCGACAATCGCACCTGTGGGAACAGGCGGTCGATCAGTGGTCGGTCGATCGCGTTGATGCGATCGTCGAAGATCTCGTTGCGCTCGAAGGAGTACTGCCCGAGCAGGCTCCAGCCGCTCGCCAGGCGCCCACCGAGATCGATACGCGCCGAACGGCGCTTGTACCGGAAACTGGTACGACTGCCCTGCTCCAGCACGGCGGAGACCTGCAGGTCGCCGCGGGTATTGAGGAACCGCGGTTCGCGGTACGAGCCGATGACGCGGTACTCGAGATTGGTCATCGTGATGGTGACCGGGGGCACCAACGGGTTGCTCGCGTCGGTCGCCCCATGCCGCCTGAAGGACACCCGGCTGAAGAAGTTGACCGATCGGTTCTTGCCCCACAGATTCCGGCGCCCGATCTCGAAGAAGCCGCGGGGCGCGAATTCGTTGGTTTCGACTCTCTGAAACTCGACACCACCGCCATAGCCCAGCGTCATGGCCGGCGCCTCCTCGACCGTCACCAGCACGTCGCTCAGCTGTTCCTGTCCATGCTGCAATTCCGAAATCGTGACTCGCCGGAACAGACCGAGCGCCGCGAGCTTGCGCTGACTCTGCCTGACTTTCTCGTCGCCGAGCGGTTCGCCGGACCGAATCTCAAGCTCCCGCCTGATCGTCGCCTCGCTGACCCGTTGGTTGCCAACCACGAGGATCCGATCGACGATGACTCTCGGCCCCTCCTGAATGACAAACCGGATGTGGACGTCAGCAAGGCCATCGGCGGGCGGCGGATCGACGCGCACATGGGCCCGTCTGAAACCCTGATTGAGGTACTCGGTTTCCAGACGGTCGCGGTCCGCGTCAATGGTGGGCTGGTAGTAGGGCATGCCCTCGCGCTGAGTCAGGATCGCGCGCAGGGCGGACTCGGGCAACTGGTCGCGTCCTGCAAAACTGATCGCGCGCACGGTCATCAGCGGGCCTTGGTTGATGGCGACCGTGATCGTGACGGCGCGTTCGCCCGCATCCGATCCCGATATGATCGGATTGGCGATGATGCTGACGTCGGCATACCCTCGCTGCAAGTACGCCTTCTTCAGAGCCGCCAGGTCCGCATCGAGTTGCTCCTTCACAAACGGCTGACCCCGAACGATCCTGATGAGTGGCTTCAGCGCGCTCTCCGGCACCCCTTCGGTGCCCGTGATCACCACGTCCTCGGCCACGCGATACAGCGGCCCACGCTTGACGTTGAATTCAACTTTCAGCCGATCGTTCGACTCGCTCACCGTGAACGGTGCTGACGCGTCGCGGTACCCGCGGGCCGTCAAGTATTCCTTGATGCGCCCCTCCGAATCTTCGAGCAGATCCTGTTCGACCGACCCTTCGCGTTCGATCGGCACCAGGTCGGCGCGCACGGCCGGCGGCAGTTCGTCGCCGATGAACACGAGCGACACGAGCAGGCCACGTGTGACGGCGATCACCACATCCACCGCGTCCCGGTTGCTGTTGATGGTGGGGAGCGAGTCGGCCCTGGCCTGGAAGTAGCCTGCCCGCCGGAGGGCGGCGGCGTAGGCGTCGAGCCGGCGCTTCAAGGCGGCGGGTTCGTATTCGGATCCTTCCAGGAGATTCAGTTGCTTGCGCAGCGTGTCCACGACAGCGGCCGGGGACCCGCGGAATTCAAGTGTGCTGATCCGGGCCCTGGATCCTGCCGTGACATCGAAGATCAGATCTCCGGCGCCCGCCTCGACATCACCGAGGGGCACCGGACGCACCGCCGCTTGCAGGTACCCCTCGGTCGCGTAGAACTCCTCCAGCGTTCGTGCGATGTCGATGCTGCGACCGACCGGCGGAGTCGCACCGAACCTGTCGGCGACCAGACCGCGCAAGGCGCTTTCTGGAAGGCCCAGCGAGCCCCGGAAGACGATGCCTCGCAGGTCGCGCAACGGGAGCAGCACGATATCCACGCGCACGCCGGCTCCATCGGCTGTGGCCTCGACCCGGACGTCGATGTACCGCCGCAGCCCCATGATGTGCTGGATCGTGTCGCGGACGGCCTTCATCGAGAGCAGATCGCCGCGATGAATCTCGATCAGGCTGATCAGCTGTTCATCCTGAACGATGCGGCCGGCCGAGACGATGCGGAGATCGGACACGGGGCGGCCCACCCATGACGCCACGTCCTGCGCCACATCCTGCGCGGAGGCCGGCGACGCCAGCGCGACGCAGAGCAGGAGTACGAAGGCTGAGCCCCATCTGAGGCGGCGCGCCATCACCGGAACACCCGGCGCACGCGCACATCAAGCGCGTAGGTCTTGTCTTCGTTCTGGGTGAGAATCCACGACAGCCGGTCCGACTGATCGTATTCCAACAGGATGATCTGGTCGCGCGCGGTCGACGACAGGCTGCGGGAGTACGTCACGTAGACACGGTCGGAGATGCGTTTGCCAATCGTCAGCCGCGCCCCGGCTGAGAAGTGCATCGACTGCTGGGAGGGATCCACCAGCATCGGCGAAATCTGGAACGTATCCACCCCGAACGTCTGCTCGACGACTTTCTGGACGTTCGAGGAAATCGGGCTCGCCAGCAACCGGGTCGCCCGCGACACGCCGATCAACGTCTGCTGAGCGGAATTCGGCGATTGCAGGGCCCGTAGTTCCGCATCCTGCGTCGATCGCGTATCGCCGAATACCAGCGACAGGATGTCAAGTTCGGGCAGCGGCGGATCCGACGACAGTTCGTGGTCGATCCGTTGCAGGTTGCCGAACACCCTGAGCGTGACGCGGTAGGTCTGCCCTGGCGCCCGCGCCTGGGTCTCGGCCTCGACGTCAAAGTACGGATCAAACTTGCCGGGATTGACGAAATCGAACGTGCCCCGCGTCACCACGTAGCGGCGGCCCTCAAAAAACACGTCGCCATGTTCGACCTCGGCGCGGCCGAAGACGAGCGGCCGATCGAGCGTGCCGCGAAGCGTCAAGTCGGCGCTCGATGTAATCCGCGCCGCGTTGTTGTCGATCTCGAGCGACGATTTGGCCAGCAACTTGACATCGAATCGCAGTGGGAACCCCAGCCCGCCGGATGTCCCGGACGCGGGTGACGCCCCACCGACGGCCAATTCCAGCCCGCCCGCAAGGTCCATGCGTTTCGTATACGAGGCATGACGGACCGTGACGGTGCCGCTGAGCAGGGGGTCGTTGATGCTGCCGCGCAACGCCAGGTCGGCATCGACCAGCGACCGCAGGCCGGCCGGATATCGTAACTCCATCGATTCGCCGTTTGCCGTCACATCCAACTGGGATGGCCACAGCCCACGGAGCACGACGCGGCCGGCAAATTTCACGTTTCCCCCACCGACCTTCGCCACGACCTCGTCAAACCGGATGCTGTTGTCGGCGAACGTGATTTTGCCGTTGAGGTTCTCGATGGCGTGCGGCAGGAACATGTGCCGAAGCCGCCCATTGTCGAGAATCGCGCTGCCACCGATCTGGGGGTGATCGATGTCTCCTGTCACATCGGCCGTGAGTGCGACGCGTCCCGATCCCCTGATGTTCCCGGAGAACAACTGCAGGATGCCAAGATTGGCATCACCCTCGGCGTGGACCCCGACCTGGCCTCGTCCGAGATCAACGGTCCCGGTAATACCGAGTTGTGTCTGGTCTCCCGTCAGCTTGAACTGGTGGATCCGAACCGTATTCTGATCCACACCGATGTCGATGACGCCATTGTTCCGGAGCGGGTAGTCGAACAGGCTCAGGTCGATTTTATCGATTGTGGCCCGCGCGACAATGCCGTCGAGTTTCCCGAGCGTGCCGCTGATGTTAACGGTGCCGCTGACAATCGCCTTGGCAAACGGCGACAGGTTCGCCGCAAAGAGCCGCGCATAGGGATCGAGTGACGTATCGGTCACGCGCAGCGTGATGTCGCCCGGATAGCTCAAGCTTCGGCGGTTCACCGTGCCGACCATCGACGCCGCGAGCCTGGTCGAGCCTGCCTGGAACTCGAAGTTGACGTTGTCCCCGCGCATGCCGATCTTGCCGTTGACTTGGCCGATCCCTTCGTCCCCGATGTACAGATCGCGAATGCGGCCCGTGACGTCGAACTCGATGGTGGCGAACACACCGCTTCCGGCGGCCGAGAAGTCGAGCACGCCCGTCAACGGGGTCTTCGGGAAACTCAGCGCGTCAACTGTCTCGACGGGGATCTGGCGCCCATCCGCGTTAAACGAATACGTGCCGCCCCAGGTGATGTGCGCGGCGGCACGAATCAGCCCGGTCCCCTTCCGGATCTCGACGCCGTCGAATCGAACGCCCGTGCCTTCAAAGCGCACCGCGGCGGTGGCACTGGCGAGTTTTTCGCCGTACGCCTCGGCGGACGAAATGTCGACGCGGCCGAAGCCGAAGGGCTCCTTGTACGCGCCATACAGGTGGAATTCGCCCGAGAGCCCTCCCTCCAGCAGATACTCATCCAGGTCGAACGCATGACGCAGGTCCGGCAGCGGCCATTTGTCGGCCGTAACCCGGGCATTGAACTCCTCGCCACCGTCTGAACGGGGGAATCCGAGCGAGAAGCGGCCCTCGATGCGCATCTCGGCGTTGCCCTTGCGGAGAATCGCGTCGGCCACGTCGGCATAGGAGTTTTCAACCGTCACGTGGCCCTGGCCGGTGCCCCACTCGACATCCCAGGCGCGCATCCGCCGGCCAGCCATCGTGCCCTCGATCCGCGGCTTGGACACCGCATTCAGCAGAACGCCGTCAAATGTCCCCACCCCGCCGACTTCAGTCGGTCTGGTCTTCGAGCCAAACGCCGTCATGATGCCCACCAGCAGGCGATCACTCTCCTGCCAGTCCGAACTGGTCACATGGAAAGGGATGATCGAACGCTGGCCGTATGCAGTCCGGCCCTTGAACTCGACGTAGGTCGTACTGCTTGCCAGGTGGCTCGGCGCAAGATCGATCCACTCCGGCCCAAACCCATAGTGGATCTCGCCGCCAAACGGCACATGGCCAAGCGGCGGAAACGGATCCCCGTACACATGGGCGAACGAGGGCTCGGGCAACACGGCCGGAAGGGCCCGGCTCCGCAGCGTCACCCGGGGCGGCGGCTCAATGGTCACATCGCCGAAACCGGTATGAAGGGAATACCCGCCGATCGGCCACTCCAGCAGGTTCCGGCCCGTCGCGCGACCGGCCAGCCGAAGCCCGTCAAATTCCATGGCGTCGGAAAACTCCGCGAGGTCGACGCCTTCATACGTCGCATCGAGCCGGACGGTGCCAGGCGTCTTTCCGCCAAGCGGACTCATCAAGTACGTCAGGGCCATGGACCCGCCGTAGAAGCGCGAACGGGCTTTCGTCACCTCGAACCGCCACGGCGTCCAGGTTACCGCCCCCTCGATATCGGGAAAGCGGTACCGATTCACGCCCGCTTCGGCACTCCAGAAGTTGCCGGCCACCTCGTGTCCACCCTTGAACAGGCGGAAGATCCCCTGGAACTGCATCACGCCTGACAACGTGAACTGATCGTGCGCCCAGAAGATTTCCCGAATGCGCGGCATCTGGATCGTCGACCGCACCGTGAAACGCATCTCGGGCCAGTGGCCCACGTCGACGATGCCGGTGCACAACGTCTGAGCCCCGGACGTGTTCAGTTCGATGCGCTCGAGCAGGATCTTGCCGCCGTCGACCTTGAACCACGTGTTCATCGCCGCCGACATGGGCTCGTACCGGCCGATGGTGATGACGCCCCCCGACGATCGCGCGGTCCCGCGGTACCCCACCAGCTTCATCACCGTGATGTCGAGGTTGCGCGCAACCGTACTCCAGTTCCGGTGATCGTCGAAGGTGAACTGGCCCCGATAGGCGTGCACGTAACTGGCGGACACGCGGATCGGACTGGAGCCACTCCCCGGCGAATCCGACTTGAGTCGCGGCAGGTTGTTGCGATCACCCGGCCAGGTCTCGACCGCCGCCCGCCAGTCCGAGATCTCGACGCTTTCGACCACCAGCTCGCGGCGCAGGAGCGACCACAGCGGCATCGACACGACGATTTCCCGCGCCTCGAAAAACGGCGCGTCCTTGGGTGAGAGCCCCTCGATGACGATGTCGTGTACGACGAACCGGCCGCCGAACAGGCGAATCGACAGCGCCCCGATGTGCATCGGTCGCCGCAGGGCGTTGGTGGCCGCCGATTCGGCCCGCTTGCGCAGCCCCGGCCCGAGCTCGACACTGAGGCTGGTGACGATGCCGGCGGCGATGAGAGCAAGCGCGAGCACCGCGGCCCTCTTCGAGTGTCGCAGCACGCCGCGGGCGAGGTCCTTCAGTGTCATGTCCGCACAGGTCCTACTCGACGACGACGAGCAGGCGGCCGGCCTCGACCGAAGTCCCCTCGGTTATGAACACGTCGACGATGCGACCGTCCTTCGGCGAGCGCAGCTCGTTCTCCATTTTCATGGCCTCGACCACCACCAGCCCCTGCCGGGCCTTGACCTGGTCGCCTGGCTTCACCAGGACCCGTACGACTTTGCCGGGCATTGGCGCCACGACCTGCTGAGTCCCGACGGCCTGGGCCGCCTGAACGCCGCGCCCGCCGAACCGGCCCGCGCCACTGAGCCGCCGCACCGTCGTGATCCCGCTCGCCAGATGCACGCTGAGATCGCCATGGGGTCCCGCGGCTGCCACACCGACCTCGTGGCTGGTGTAGCCGGTTCCCGGGAGTATCAGCGAATAGGTGGCCCCGTCGACAACCGCCGCGTCTGCCAGCCACGTCTCTCCGTCACTGGTCACGTGATACTGCCCGTCTTTGGTTTCGACGATGACGGTGCGGGTTCGGCCGCCGATGTCGATCTGCAATTCCATCGCGTGCTCCGGCACGAGTGCGGTCAGCGAAGCCCCTGCGCGCGGGCGTGCCGCTTCCAGTGGCTGTCCTGCACCGCAGATGCCGCGGGCGCTTCGGCCGACATCTTCTGGGTCATGGCATGCACGGCTGCAGCCACGATGGCGAGGTGCTCGTCTTCGGGAGGCACCTCCTGAAACGGCTGCCCGTTGCGACATGCGAGCGCATGATCAATGAAGGTCGTGTCGAACCGGCCGGCCTGAAAGTCCGGATCGGTCATCAACCACCGGAAGAACGGAATCGTGGTCTTGATGCCGCGCACGTCGTATTCGCCGAGCGCCCGTGCCATCCTCGCGATGGCGGTCGGTCGATCGACCGCCCAGGCCGAGAGCTTGGCGATGAGCGGGTCGTAGTAGACCGGCACGTCGGCCCCGGCCACCGCCCCGCTGTCGTCACGACGGATGCCTGGCCCTGCCGGCACGCGCAGGGCGGTGACCCGTCCGGGCGACGGCAGGAAGTCGCGGTCCGGATCCTCCGCGTAGATGCGGCATTCAATCGCATGCCCGTGGGGAACCAACGCCTGCTCAGGATCCAGGTCGAGACGCTCGCCGCGCGCAATGCGAAGCTGCCAGTGCACCAGATCGGTCAGCGTCACCAGTTCGGTGATCGGGTGTTCGACCTGCAACCGCGTGTTCATCTCGAGGAAGAAGAACTCGCCATTCTGATCCAGGAGAAACTCGATCGTCCCGGCATTCGTGTAGCCCACGCGTCGCGCGACCGCGGCCGCCGCCGCCGCCAGCGACGCCCGTGTCCCGGGATTCACCTGGAGCGACGGCGACTCTTCGACCACTTTCTGATGGCGGCGCTGGATCGAGCACTCCCGCTCCACGAACGGCACGACGGTGCCGTGGTGGTCACCGAGTAACTGGATCTCGATGTGGCGGGGCCGCATGACACGCCGTTCGATGTAGACGGCCGGATCGCCAAACGCCGACAGCGCCTCTGATCGCGCGGCGCGCAACGCGCTGGCCAGTTCGGCCGGGTCGGTCACCGTGCGCATGCCCTTGCCGCCGCCGCCCGACACCGCCTTGATGAGGATGGGATAGCCGACCTCGGCCGCGATTCGCGCCACATCGGCCTCGGGCACCTCGGGTCCGAGCGGCTCCTTCGTGCCGGGCACGACCGGCACGCCGGCGGCGATCGCGACCGCGCGCGCCGCGGTCTTGCTCCCCATCAGATCAATGGCCTCTGGCGTCGGGCCGATGAAGATCAGTCCCGCATCGCGGCAGGCCCGGGCAAAATCCGGATTCTCCGCCAGGAATCCGTACCCAGGATGCACGGCGTCGGCCCCCGAACTGCGTGCGACGTCGATGATCTTGTCGATGCACAGGTAACTCTCGCGCGGCGGGTTTGGTCCGATCGCGTACGCCTGGTCGGCATGGCGCACGTGTTGACTGGTGCGATCGCACTCGGAGTACACGGCCACCGTCTTCAGGCCCATCTCGCGGCAGCCCCGGATGATGCGGACGGCGATTTCGCCGCGGTTGGCGATGAGGACTTTGGTCAGCGGTGCAGACATGCCGTAGTTATTCTAGCCCGAAGCACACGTGAAGGCCTGATTCCCGTTGGATCGGTCCTTGCGATGGCACAATCACTCCCGGAGTGATTGCTCGGAGTGATTGCTACAGCGGGATGTTGCCGTGCTTCTTGGGCGGGTTCTTCTCGCGCTTGTTCGCGCAGGCCTCGAGCGCCGAGATGATTTTGCGCCGCGTCGTCCGCGGCTGGATCACCTCGTCGACAAACCCGCGCGCCGCAGAGATATAGGGATTGGCAAACGTGTCGCGGAACTCGGCCGTCTTCTCTGCACGTCGGGCCGGCGCATCGGCCGAATGCTCCAGTTCGCGCCGGTAGAGGATGTTCACCGCGCCCTCGGGACCCATCACCGCAATTTCCGCCATCGGCCACGCATAGTTGAAGTCGGTGCGGAGGTGCTTGCTCGACATCACGCAGTAGGCACCGCCGTACGCCTTGCGCGTGATGATCGTGACCTTCGGCACCGTCGCCTCGGCAAATGCGTAGAGCAGCTTCGCGCCGTGGCGGATGATGCCGCCGAATTCCTGCACGGTCCCTGGCAGGAATCCAGGCACATCTTCGAGCGTCACCAGGGGAATGTTGAACGCATCGCAGAAGCGCACGAACCGCGCGCCCTTGACCGACGCATCGATGTCGAGCGTGCCGGCCAGATGCGCCGGCTGGTTGGCCACGATCCCGACCGACCGCCCTCCCATTCTCGCGAACCCGACAATGATGTTCTGCGCAAAATACCGATGCACTTCGAGGAAGTACCCGTCATCGACGATCGTGTGGATCAGGTCCAGCATGTCGTAGGGCTGGTACGGTGAGGCCGGCACCAGCGTGTCGAGCGATTCGTCCTCGCGGGTCGACGAATCGGTCAGCGGACCGCGCGGCGCATCGTCCAGATTGTTGGCGGGCAGAAACCCGAGCAGCTCCCGGATGAGCGCGATGCACTCGCGATCGTTCTCTACGGCAAAATGCGCGACGCCGCTCTTCTCGTTATGCGTCATTGCGCCGCCAAGCTCTTCCTTGGTGACGTCCTCGTGGGTCACCGTCCTGATGACGTCCGGCCCGGTCACGAACATGTAGCTCGTGCCCTTGACCATGATGTTGAAGTCGGTGATAGCGGGCGAGTACACCGCGCCGCCGGCGCACGGGCCCATGATGGCCGAGATCTGCGGCACCACCCCTGACGCCAGCGTGTTGCGCAGGAAAATGTCGGCGTAGCCGCCAAGCGACATCACGCCCTCCTGGATCCGCGCGCCACCCGAGTCGTTGAGCCCGACGATGGGTGCGCCCATCCGGACCGCCAGGTCCATCACCTTGCAGATTTTCTCGGCGTTGGTTTCCGACAGCGATCCGCCGAAGACGGTAAAGTCCTGCGCGAACGCATAGACGGAACGCCCCTCGACTATTCCGTGTCCTGAGACGACGCCGTCGCCGGGAATCACCTGCTCCTGCATCCCGAAGTCCCGGCAGCGATGCGTGACCAGCTTGTCGAGTTCTTCAAAGGTCCCCGGGTCGAACAGCTCCAGTATCCGCTCGCGCGCGGTCAACTTCCCCGCCTCGTGCTGCCGCCTCAGTCGCTCCTCGCCGCCGCCGAGTTCGGCCTGTCGCTCGAGCGCCGCCAGTTTTTCGAGGGACTCCTTCACGCCTTCGCTCCTTTGACTCGCGCCCCTAGCCTGGCCCTGACCGGATTGGTCAGCTCCCCAACGCCCTCGACCTTGATGGTGACCGTGTCGCCGTCAACGAGCGGCCCGATACCGGATGGCGTGCCGGTGGAGATCACGTCACCGGGCAGCAGCGTCATGATGGCGCTGATGTACTCAATCAACTCGGCCGCCGAGAACACCAGTTGGTTGGTGCGCGAGCCCTGACGCTTCGTGCCGTTGACCCAGCCTTCGACGGCGAGATCGGCCGGATCGAGTCCGACGGCAATGCACGGCCCGAGTGCGGCAAACGTGTCGAACCCCTTGACGTGCGAGTACTGGTACCCGCGGTTCTGCATGTCGCGCGCGGTGACGTCGTTCGAACAGGTCACGCCGAGCATGTACCCGCTGGCGTCAGAGGCGCTGACGCGGGTGGCCCGCCGTCCAATCACGATGCCCATCTCCGCCTCGTGATCGACGCGCCCGACTCCGGGTGGCAACTGGATCGACTCGCCCGGGCCAACGACGGCGGTCGACGGTTTCAGAAACAGCATCGGCTCCTTGGGCAGCGGCTTGCCCTGCTCGGCTGCATGGTCCTTGTAGTTCAGACCGATCGCGACGATCTTGGTCGGTTCGATCGGCGCGAGCAACGGCACGGCCGGAGCAAACGCACCCGCCTCCCCCTCGGCAATGCGATCCCCGAGCGTGTAGCGCCCGAACAGATCGCCGGCCACCAGCCTCAGGATGCCGTCCCGCTCAATGGCGTGCCGGGGTTCACCCTTCCACAGAATCCGGTAGATCCGATCCATTTGTCGGTCCTCGCTCGCGAGCCTACCTCGCCGTTTCTTCGGCCCTGTTCGATATCGGGCTCTGGTTGGGTGGTAACGCCCTGTCGACCGCGACGACGGCGTAGACATAGCGGGCGCCGGACCTCACGTTGGTGTCGCGATACGTCGTCTCGCGGATGGGCTTCGTGAAGAGCGGTGTCAGCGGCCCGTCTGGCGTCGAGCTGCGCAAGACCAGATACCCGGCCAGGTCGGGCGCATCCACACCGGTCCAGATCAGGCTGATGGCGCCTGTGCTGGCCACGGCCGCCAAGGCGGTCGGCGCGGGCGGCGGGACGGTATCGGCCGGCGTCACGCACGCCATCGCGGACGGGTCGCTCTCGGAGGTGGCCGGCATTGACAAAAGGACTGGCGCCGTCGGAGTCGCGGTCGCCAGTTGAGCGGTCGCGCCCACCGTGTTCAGGGTGCGCACCTGATAGCAGCGCTCGACGCCAAACTCAATGGTGGCGTCGACGAAGGTCGGCAATGTCAGGGGCGTGACGTTGAGAGGCAGCGGCATCTCGGGCGGGCGGACGCCACCAGCCTCAGCCGGGACCGGCAACCTGGTCACGGCGTAGATGTTGTACACCGGCAGCACCGGCAGCAGCATGCCGCGAGGCGTCACAAGCAACAGGGGGGGGACGGTGGCCGGCGGCTCGACAGTCCAGACGGCGCTCGCCGGCGGATCCCAGGAAATCTCGAGCGTCTTCTCCTTCACCACGATCCGAGGCTTGCCGGGTGAAATGTTGGACAACCGCAGCCCCGGCAGCAGCATGTCGGGAGTCACGACGGGCAACTCGAATCCGGTGGCCGGCTGCTCGACAGCCACGGCGGCGCCTGCCGGCGGATCCCAGGAAATCTCGAGCGTCTTCTCCTTCACCTCGATCCGAGGCTTGCCTGGCGGCGGCGGCGGCGCATCGAACGCGACGGCGAATCGTGGCGACGGAGTTCCGCGCAGTCCGCTGTGATTCACGGTGTAGGCGAGGTAGAAGCGTCGCGGCCTGGCCTCAAGGACCGGTCCGACAGCCGGCAGTTCCAGCTTTGATCCGTGTGACGGTTCGTCAGCCTTCGCAATCGGCGGCGGGATCAACCTTTTGGGGATCGGCGTGAGTTTCATGGACTCCGGCGTCAGCACGTCGGTGATCGTGACGATGGATCCCTGGTCGACGCCGGGTTCCGGAGGTTTCTCCTTCGTCGGCTTCTTTGTGGCGGCCGGTTTTTCCCTGGCGTCGCGATCGTCTTCGGGATCGGGCGGCCTCCGTACCAGCACCTCCGAGACGAGCGTCAGGTCGCGAACTTGAAGTCCCTCGATCTCCTTCACCGCGGTGTACGCGTACACCTCGATGCGGCTGAGGTCGGCTGGCTTCGTGGTGTCGGTATTGCTGGCAGGCACGGTAAAGCGGAGATACACCGTGTCGCCGGACCGGCGAGCCGTGAAGTCTGACAGCAGGGCCGGCGTCTTGACGATCGGCGCCAGCGGAGGCCCCTTCTTGCCGCACGCGGCTGGCAGCAACCCGACCGCCAACAGGATGAGCGCAGCCTGGACCCGGCGCCAACCGGCCGCCCTGGCCGTGGAACGGGGCGCTCTGACATCTCGCGGCATCGGCGTGGGTCTCACAGGATGTACCGGCTCAGATCCTCGTTCTTCACGATTTCCCCGAGCATATGGTCAACGTATCCGGCATCAATCGTAATCGATTTCTCCACGCGGTCGGGCCCTTCAAACGAAATGACGTCGAGCAGTTTCTCCATCACGGTGTGGAGCCGGCGGGCGCCGATGTTCTCGGTCCGCTCGTTGACCATCGCCGCCAGTTCCGCGATGCGCTCGATCGCGTCATCGGTGAACGCAAGGGTCAGGCCCTCGGTGGCCAACAGCGCCACGTACTGGGTAATGAGCGCATGGCGCGGTTCGCGCAGAATCCGGACGAACTCGTCGCGGCCGAGCGGTTCGAGTTCCACACGGATCGGGAACCGGCCCTGCAGTTCCGGAATCAGGTCGGACGGCTTCGAAACATGGAAGGCTCCGGCCGCGATAAACAGGATGTGATCGGTCCGCACCATGCCGTGCTTGGTGTTGACGGTGGTGCCTTCCACGATGGGCAGGATGTCGCGCTGCACGCCCTCGCGGCTGACATCCGGGCCTTGGCCACCCTCGCGCCCGGCGATCTTGTCGATCTCATCAACGAAGATGATGCCGCTCTGCTCGACACGTTCGATGGCAGTGCGCGCCACCGTCTCCATGTCCACCAGTTTCTGCTGCTCCTCCTGGATGAGGTGCGCCCGCGCGTCCGGCACCTTCATCGTGCTGCTGCGGTTGCGTCCCTGGAACAGGCCCGGCAGCATATCCTTGAGATTGAGACCGATTTCCTCCATCGACGAACCGCCGACCACCTGCATCATCGGCATGCTCTGCTCGCGCAACTCCAACTCGACGGTGCGATCGTTGAGCTTGCCATCCCGCAACTGCGTCCGCAGCCACTCGCGCGTCTGGCCCGCGTGTTCGTTTTTCGCCGCCGCGTCGTCGCCGGGCGTCGGAGGACGGGGCGGCAACAGCAGGTCCAGCAGTCGTTCCTCGGCGCGCTCTTCGGCCATCGCCTGCACGTCGCGGTAGCGCTCGTCGCGCACCATGCCGACCGCAATCTCCGCCAGGTCGCGGATCATCGACTCGACGTCGCGCCCGACGTAGCCGACCTCGGTGAACCGCGAGGCCTCGACCTTGAGAAACGGCGACTGCGCCAGCCGCGCCAGTCGCCGCGCAATCTCGGTCTTGCCCACGCCGGTCGGGCCAATCATGAGGATGTTCTTCGGCGTCACCTCGTCGGCCAGATCCTTCGGCAGAAGCTGGCGCCGGAGCCGGTTCCTCAGCGCAATCGCCACGGCGCGTTTCGCCTGGTGCTGTCCGACGACGTACTTGTCGAGTTCGGCGACGATTTGGCGCGGGGTCATGGCCGACCCGAAGGGACTGAGCGATGACGGCAGGTAAATGGGCATGGGGCTAGGTCGTCGCGACCGGCTGCTGGGGATTGATGGTCAACTCTTCGATCGTGAACTGGTTGTTCGTGTAGATGCAGATTTCGGCGGTCAGCGCCATCGCGATCTCTGCGATTTTTCTGGCGTCAAACGACGTGTTGCGTGCGAGCGCCCTTGCCGCCGCCACCGCATACATCCCGCCCGCTCCGATGCCCACGATGCCATCGTCCGGCTCGATCAGATCGCCGGTGCCGGACAGGAGAAATGTTGATTTCTGATCCGCGACCGTCAGCATCGCCTCCAGGCGCCGGAGCGCCCGGTCGGTGCGCCAGTCTTTCGCCAGCTCGACGGCTGAACGTTCGAGGTTGCCGCGATACTGATCGAGCTTGGCTTCGAAGCGGGAAAACAGGGCGAACGAATCGGCGGCCGAACCGGCAAACCCGGCGAGCACGCGGTCGTTGTAGAGACGGCGGATCTTGCGTGCGCCGTGCTTGACCACCGTCTGGCCGAGGGTCACCTGGCCGTCGCCGGCCATCACCACGCGGTCCTGGTGACGGACCGTGAGAATCGTCGTCGCGTGAACCATGACTGGCCAACCTTCGGAAGGAACGTGGGAGTCGCGCGTTGTGCGGGGTCGGTCGTCTCTCTGGCGGCAGTCTATCGGACGGCCGAAAATGCTGTCAAGAAAACCGGACGCCAAAGGCAGCCGTTCTGACCCCTGGACTGGACAACGGGACCCCGGAGGCGTAGATTCTGAAGAGATCCAGTCGGGTCTGCTTGGCAATGGAGTTGCTTGAGCAGTAGGTGGGCGGCGCTGGACTGTCTCCCTCCGCGGTCCGTCCTTGCAAAGGAGCGCATCATGACTCGGCTCAATTTCGGCGTCATCATCCTGGTTGTGGCAGCGCTGCTGCTCGCCGTGCCGTCGGCCGTCGTGTTCGCGCAGGGCAACCCCAAAGCAACAGGGGCTGGCGGCGGCGGCGGCGAGCGTGGCACGCCAACACCGGGCCTATCCACGGCCGGTTCGGGTGGACCTACTGGCGCAGCTGTCCCGAGCGGCGGTGGAGGGATGGCGTCGCCGTCTGGCGGCTCCAGTGGTGGGAACTGGAACGGCGGCAGCAGCGGCACGTCGGGATCCTCTGGCGGCTCGCCGACCTATGGCGACACTGGTCGTACCGCGAACTCGCGCGAGCCACGTTCGGGCACGGCTCCCACGACCCAGGTCTCACCCTGGTTCTCCCGGCCGCGTGGGAATAACCCGGCGACCGGCACGGCAACCGTGCGCACGACGCCTGCCGCGGGAACGGGCAGCCAGGGGTTCGGCGGATCCAATGGTGAGTACTCGCCGTATGGACCGTATTACGGGTACTACCCAGGCTACTACGGGAACAATGGCTACTACGGAAACTACGGCTGGGGCTTCCAGCCGTTTGGGTGGGGCGGCCTTGGCCTCGGCTACTCGTATTACTACGACCCATTCTGGTCGGGGTACGGCGGATACTCGGGGTATGGCGGCGAATACGGCGGGGGATACGGTTGGAGCACGGGTAGCGGGTACGCCTCCCAGCAGCGCCTGACAGGCAGCATCAGGCTCAAAGTGAAACCGGCGCAGGCGACCGTGTACGTCGACGGCTACTACTCGGGACGGGTGGACGATTTCGACGGCATCTTCCAGAAGCTGCGGCTCGATCCGGGGCCCCACAAGATCGAGATTTCGGCGCCGGGGTTCAAGTCGATCTCGTTCGAGGTGAACATCCGCGCGGGCGAGAACATCAACTTCCAAGGCGAGCTCGAGATCATCAAGTAGCAGACACCTCGTGCTTCGACTGGTCGCCGCGCTTTCGGCCGTCTACGACCTCCTCATCGGGGCCGCCCTGCTTGCGGGGCGGCCTCTTCTTGTACAGCTGTTCGGCCTGCCAGCTCCCGTTCCGCCTGTACATGCGGACCTGAACGGGCTGTTTGCGTTGGCCATCGGCGTGGGCTACGTGTTGCCGTACAGCGACCCGGAGCGGTACCGCGCGTATCTGTGGCTGATGGGGCCGGGCTTGAAAGGCGCCGGGGCGATCCTGTTCGTGCTCGATTATCTGCTGCGCGGATCGCCGGCGTCGTTCCTGCTGTTTGCGCTGGGCGATGGATCGATCGCCCTGCTGACACTCTGGGCGCTACTTCGTTCAAGAAAGCGTCGGACCTAGCGGTCTTCTGCGTGTCGCGTCTTGCCAACGGAAATAAGTTCTCGTCACCCCGGCGGAAGCCGGGGTCCAGTCGTGGATTCCGGCGTTCGCCGGCATGACGGGCTGGAAGGGCCTCGTCCGGCACCGATGCGAAGGGGACGGGTTAGTACGGAAAAGTGGTCAGGTCCGGAAACGTGACCCGATCGTTTTTCACAGGTTCTCCCTGCTCGTTTGTCGTCGCTTCGTCGCCTTGAACACGAAGTAGAGCGGGATGCCGGCCGCCATGAGTGCCATCCCCGACAGCGAGTCGGCGGTGTAGGTCCTGATGTGATTGATCAGGATGATCAGGCTCGCGACTACAAAGATCGCCGGCGCCACCGGATACCCCCAGGCTTTGAACGGCCTCGGCTCGTTCGGGTAGCGGACACGAAGGACGAAGAGCGCGCTGACGGCGAGGCCTGAGAAGAGCACGACGGCAAAGCCGGTGTAGTAGATCAGCTTCAGCGGGTTGCCCGACAACACCAGAATCACGCTCCAGATCGCCTGCGCCGCGATCGCGACCGCCGGAGTCTTGAAGCGCGGATGCACGCGTGCGGCCGCCGGAAAGAACGCGCCGTCCTGAGCCATCGCGAAGTACACGCGCGGCCCGGCAATGGTCATGGCGCTGATGCTCGCAAGCAGCACCACGACCACGACGGCCGCCAGCACATCGGCTGCACCCGGACCGAGCAACCGGGTCGTCGCCGCGATTGCCACCGCGAGATCGCCTTGTCCGCCGGTCGGGTGCGCAATTTCCTGGACCGGCAGCGCGTAGAGGTACAGCGCGTTCACGCCCAGATACAGGACCACAACGGCAGCGGTCCCAAGGGCCAGGGCGCGCGGTACGTTTCGGCCCGGATCCCGAATCTCCTCGGCGACATACGCCGCTGCGTTCCACCCGCTGTAGCTGAACATGACCGGAATCAGTGCCGCCAGCCAGTTCATCGAGAAGATGGCCTGCCCGGCTTCCGCGTGCGGCACCGACCCGCGCCCCACCGCGAGCCCGAGCGCGACTAGCAGGAGCAGCGCGCCGACCTTTCCAGCCGCCAGCACGTTCTGCACGATGCGGCCTGGCCCGAGCCCGCGGACATGGATCAAGGTCAACGCCACGATCGCGGCGGTCGCCACAATGGTTCGGGGGGACAGTGTCAAGGTGACGAGCCCGAGCGGCAATGAGACGATCGGCGTCGGGTCCTTGGCCGCAGGGACGAAGCGGGCGATGTATTCGCTGACGGCGAGGGCGCCAAGCGCAATCGCTCCCGTGAACCCGGCGACAAACGACGTCCACCCGGTCAGGAATCCAGCAATGGGACCGTAGGCTTCGCGCAGGTACACGTACTCGCCGCCCGATCGGGGCCGCAGGGCCGCGAGTTCGGCGTACGCCATGGCCCCGGCAAATGCCAGAAGGCCGCCAATCAGCCAAACCGATATGATCCCGACCGGATGCGCTACAATCTGGGCGATGTAGCCGGGACTGGTAAAGATGCCGACGCCGATCACGTTCGAGATGACGATGGCGGCGGCATCGAAGGGACCGAGTCGGCGTTCAAGCGTGTGTGGGTTGGTTGATGTCTGAGACACGCCCGCATTATATATGGTGGTCCGCGTTGTTCCGGCGCTCTGCTTGACGGTGTCGCTCATGGCCGCACCGACTCCGCCATCCCGTGACCCGCAGCGACCGCCCATTCAGGACGACTTCACCCGCGCGCGGCTGGCCATGGTCGCCGAGCAGATTGCCGAGCGCGGTGTTGCTGACGCGCGGGTGCTCGCGGCGATGCGCGAGGTGCCGCGTCACCTGTTTATCGCGGAGCGCGATCGCGCCAACGCCTACATCGACGCGCCGCTCGGCCTCGGTCACGGACAGACCATCTCGCAGCCGTACATCGTCGCCCTGATGACGGAACTGGCCCGCCCGCGCCCGACGGATCGGGCACTCGAAATCGGAACGGGCTCAGGCTACCAGGCCGCCGTGCTGTCCAGGCTGGTCGATCGGGTGTTCAGCATCGAGATCATCGCGGCTCTGGCCGACACGGCGCGGGAGCGGCTGACCACATTGGGATATCGGAACGTCACCGTCCGTCAGGGCGACGGCTACCTGGGATGGCCCGACCAGGCCCCCTTCGACATCATCCTCGTCACGGCGGCACCCGACGACATCCCGCCTGCGCTCGTTGGACAATTGCGCCCGGGTGGACGACTGGTGATTCCGGTCGGGCCCGTGGGGGCGGTTCAGGATCTCGTGGTGGTCGAGAAGGACGTTGCCGGCTCGCTCACGAAACGCAGCGTCATTCCAGTGCGCTTTGTGCCGATGGTGAAGAAGTAGCGATTAGTGCGTGAGCAGCTGCCGCCTGACGGGCACGTCGGTCAGCTTGATGAACTGACCGGCGCCGTATTTCGCGAAGATCTCTACGCGCGCGTCCTTGAACAACTTGTGCATGAGCATCTGCGCGCGCGGTTGCTGGCCGGTGAAGCCCCAGACGCCCCGAACCGTCAGCGGCTTGCTCGTCGCATTGGGACCGAGGGCGTCGGCACCGTGCAGGATGACGAGCGAGGACCCTAGTTCTTCATTCTCGCCGATGTAGCGGAACACCGAGAACACCTGCAGCGAACTGATGGCCGACGAGCTCGTGTTGGACACGGTGAACGACGCGCTCGGCACCAGCTTGTTCATCCCGTTGGTGACGCCGGCATCGAACCAGCCCGTCGTGATGTTGCCGATTTTGATGGCGCTGGCCACGTCAATGGCCGTGAGGCCACAGCCGGCGAGGAGGACCAGCGGTGCCAGGATCACGACAAAGGCGGGCAATCGCAGAAGTTGCATGGGATCCCTTTCGTCTAGCTGGCTCGCCGGACTCCTGAGGAACGGCGCAGCATTCACCGCTCCGGACCAGCGTCCTCACTCTTGCCGTTTTAGGCACCAGCCAGACGCGAAAGGTTCCACTATATCAATACTCGCGAACCTCGACCCGCTTGCGCGCCTCATCGCGCGTGATCCGGCCGGCGTACAACGCCTGCAGGTCGGCGCCCTTGATGCGAATGAAGATCGTCATCGACTCGCCCTGTTCGTCGGCCCCGATCCCCCGCGCGTTGCTGTCGCGCGCCGCCACGGTCAGCGATTCTTCGACACCGACCAGCAGGGCCTGGCTGTAATCCAGCATAGCCTCGATCAAAGCCTCCTTGACGGCGGTCGAATAGACTTCGTTCGGGTCCGACATCACTTCGAGGGCCGGAGCCGTGATCGTCGTGACCGGCGTGCCCCCCGACGACTGCGTCCGCGTCACCACGGGGTCGCCGGACGCGCTTTGTGCGGTCGTGTCTCCCGGCCTCGAGTACGGGGACACCTGCACCTCGAGCCGTCGGACGGCTTGTTCGAGCCCCTTGCGCTGGGCCGGATCGGCGACGCCCTTGATGAAGTTCCTGAGCGCCTGGATCGCCGTACTGGCGCCGCCCGAATCGCGGTCGAGCATCCGCCAGGTCCAGATGACGCTTGGCTGCATGGCGGGCACGTCCACGGCGAAAAACAGGCCGTAGCCATCCAGACGGAACCCGCGCGCGCGCGCCGTGCCGCCGATCAACAACATCTCTGGTGCGACCGACCGCCATTGCCGGGTCATCACCGTCGCCCCGCGCTGCACGGCCGTCTCGAGCACGCTCTCCATCACCGCAATTTGGTAGCGCGCCTTCTCCTGCGGATCGGCCTTCGCGACCGCCACCGGAGCCTGCGGCGCCCGCTTCGGCGTCGGCTGCGCCAGCACCGGACCCGCCGCGAGCACGCTCCATGCCACCGCCATCAGTCCAGCCCACCATCGTCGAGCACTCACGTCCGTCCTCCCTGAAACCCTGGCCCCTGCCGGGCTCACACCTCGAAACCAACTCGCGTTGTCCATCCGACCTACTGCTGTTTCTGCGAGACCCGCACGAGGTAGTTGAGCAGTTCGCGCTGCTCCGCGACGGCGGCGCCGGTCCGTCCTTCGAGCGCCCCCATTCCGTTGACCACCCGGGTCAGATCCGTGCGGCGCTGCGTGTCGAAGTCGCGCATCACCTGCGAAATCCGCACGGCCATCTCGCGCTGCTGCCGCGTCTCGCTCGCGTCGATCAACTCGCGCACACGCGCCATGAATGCCTGGTCGCTCATCGGCTGCCTCGGACCAGCATTCGACGCCTGCCGTACGCCCGGGTCGCTCCCACCGGCATCAGCCGGGCGACGTTCGGTCCGCAGCTTCTGTTCAAACGCCGCCAGCTCCGCGCGCCACGGCGCGTCGGTTGCCGTCGAGGCCTGCTGCACGCCCGACGGAGCAGCGACCGCCGTCTGCGCGGACACCTGTTTGCTCCAGCCGGCGCGCACGGTCCATCCCTGCTGGTCGTAGCGAACCTCCAACCCGGAGATCCCGACAGCCACGCCCACTACCAGCGAGGCGGCCGCAAACTGTGCCCATGCCGGCATCTGGGGAATCGAAACCCAGGCAAAGCGTCTGGGCCTTGATTCCGGCTCGCGCACGATGCGGAAGTCGAGCACCGTTTCTGGGGGCGCCCACGCGGCCAGACCGCCGCGCACGGCCCGCATCGCGCTCACTTCCCCGGCGCAGGCCTCACAACCGGCCAGGTGCGTTTCAAACGCCTGGCGTTCGAGGCTGTCGTCCTCTTCGTAGAGGTACGACATCAGCACATCAACATTGCCGCAGAATCGTCGGTCGCTCATGATCGTCCACCCACCAGGGTCGCTGTCACCGCACCGCACCGCTCGAGTTCCCGCCGAAGCACCGTCAGCCCCTGGTACAAGCGCGTCTTGACGGTGCTCAGCGGACATCCCTGCAGTTCGGCAATTTCCTGAAACGTCAGGTCGTGATACTCCTTCAACAGAATCGTTGAGCGCTGCTCTTCCGGCAGAGTCTGCATCGCCCTCGCGATGTGCCGGCTGAGATCTTTGCGGTCGATCACGTCTTCGATCGATTCGGACGGGCTGGCCTCGGCCGCCGCCAAATCGGAGACATCCATGCCCTCCGGCACCTGCACGAACGGCGCGCGCCGCTGGCGTCGCATCCAGTCGCGGCAGAGATTCAGCGTGATGCGGTAGAGCCACGACGAGAATTTCGCCTGGCCCTTGAAACCGGGCAGCGCACGGAAAGCCCGGAGAAACGCCTCCTGGCACACGTCCCGCGCATCGTCCTCGCGACCGATCTGCCGGTACGCCAGGGCGTAGATCGGCCGCTCCCAGCGAAGGATGAGCTGGTCGAAGCTGTCCGTGTCGCCCGCAACGCTGCGTGCGACCAGTTCCTCGTCAGTTACCGTCATGCCTGGCGATCGCGTCTCAGCTCCCTGATCCTGCCTGCGCGCCGGGATATCGTTCCCGCTCATCCAGTTAGACGCAGGAATGGGAGCGCTAGTCTGGCGCCGTGCGTATAGACCGTTATTCATCGATTATAGGCGTGCTAAACCATTCGCGAGGAATCTGTTAGCCTGGGAGGCGCGTGTTCGGGGTAAAATCCCGCCAACCGCGCCCCGCACGCGCTGCCGGGGTCGAATCCGCCACTGAAAGCGAGGGTTCTGTTTCTTTGGAACACGCTCCTCTTTCTGCCGGTTCGGTCATCAATCTCCTGGCACGATCCGACCAGCTGACCGATGTGGTCGCGGCATTGCGCGACCGGGCTGCCGCGGCGACAGGCGCAACCATGACCGTGCTGCTCGAGCTTGACGCGCGGTCGGGTCAACTTCATCAGGCCGCGGACCCGACAGACGACGAACAGCACCAGCACACCTGGTTCGACGAGGAAGACGACGCCGCGCTGGTCGCAGACGTCCTGTCGTCGGGCCGTGTGCGACAGGTGGCACTCAATTCCAGGACGGCACCCGAGCTGGCCCGGCGGCTCGGAACAGCGGCCGTCGTGCTGGCCCCCGTCATCCACGCGGGGCAGCCGCTTGGGCTGCTGGTGCTCGGCCTGCCCGCTGCCGTCCCTGCCATTGAGTGGTCCGACCGCGTCGTCGAATGTGCGGAGGCAATCGGCCTGACGCTGGTTCGCGCGCGGATGCGGCACGAGGCCTCACTGCAGCACGACCTTCAGGGGCTACTGGTGGAGCTTGGCCGAAGCGGGACGCCCACGATCCCGCTGGATCGATTCGAGAATTTCTGCACGGATGTCGCGCGGGCGATGGATGCAGAGCGCGTCGACTTGTGGCTGCATGATCGCCTTGGCCGCAAGATTGACCGGATGGTGTCATCCGACCGATTGGTTCCTGGAGACGTGGTCTGCGTACTGACCTCCGACACCGAACACGTCGTTGCGGAAACGCTCCGCCAGCCATGCGCGCGATTTGTCGGTGCTCCACCCGACGGCGGCACGGGCGCCGCCACCGTGGCGGTGCCGCTGGAGGGACGCCGCCGTGCCCTGGGGGTCCTGCTGATCGAGGGCCTCAGCGTGCATCCGGGAGACGTCCAGCAGACGCTTGATCTGGTCGAAGGCCTGGGACACCAGCTGGCCAACGTCATCGAGAGCACTCAGCTGCTGGACGATGTGCTGCGCACGAGGCGCGAACTCGAGAACACGTTCGACTCGATGCGCGACCATGTGTTCGTGTGCGGCCACGATGGCCGCGTCTCTCATGTCAACCAGGCCGTGGTGCGCCGCCTGAATCGGTTACGTGGGGAACTGGTTGGGCACCCGATCTCCGCGATGGTCGGCCCGAGTTTCGCCGAATGGCTGGCCACGCCCGACGACGGCGAGGGCGAACAGAGACCGGCGCGCACCGCAGAAATCGAAGATGCGGTGCTGGGCGGGACATTCCTGGTGACGGTGACGCCGTTGGCCGATAAGAACCCGTCGCTGCTGGGCTCTGTCGTGGTCGCCCGCGATGTGTCCGAGGAACGCCGGCTCGGGGCCGAGCGGGCCGCGCTCAGGGAGCGGCTCGCGCGATCGGAAGCGATGGGGCATCTGGTCGCCGGCATCGCGCACGAGCTCAATAATCCGTTGCAGGCGGTGCTTGGCCACGTTGAATTGCTTCAGCGCTCACACAGGTTCTCGGCGATGGTCTCGAGTGGACTGCGCCTGGTCTACCGGGAATCCGATCGCGCCGCACGGATTGTTCGCAACCTGCTGGTGCTGGCTGGTTCCGGGCACGTGGTGCAGCGTCCGGTCAGTGTCAACGCGGCCCTGCGCCGCGCGCTGGCCCTGAGAGCCTCTGCCTGCCGCCGCGCGAAGATCACGGTGGTGCGACGATTGTCGGAATCGGTGCCGAAGGTGGCTGGCGATGCGGTGCTTCTCCAGCAAGCGTTTCTCAATCTGATTCTCAACGCCGAACAGGCGCTCGAGGGACGGGCGGGCCGAATCGAGGTCCGGTCGTCGTATTCGGCGAGCCGGAAACTGGTGGCGGTCGAAGTCAAAGACTCGGGCTCCGGGATCGCTCCCGACGTGCTCCCGCGCGTCTTTGATCCGTTCTTCACGACCAAGGACGTGGGAAGCGGTCTCGGACTGACGATGACGCTTCGCATCATCCGCGAGCATGGCGGCGACGTCGTGGCGGCTCCGCGAGGCAGCGGCGGGGCCGTGTTCACCGTGCACCTTCCGGCAGCGCCGTCATCCAAACGGTGATACGGTAAGCACCATCGACGCACATGGACGACGTCTTCCTCACCAGCGAAGAAGTTCTCGAGTACCTTCAGGTCAATCTGCGCACCGTGTACCGGCTGATAAAGGCCGGGAAGATCCCGGCCGTGAGGGTCGGGCGGCAGTGGCGTTTCCGGAAAGCAGATATCGATCGCTGGCTGAACAGTCAGACCACGGCGTTGCCTGCCGCTGAGCCCACGGCAGTGGGAACGCCATCGGGTGGCGAGCGTGTATCGACGCGACGCCCGCGTGTGCTGGTGGTGGATGATGAGGCCGCCATTCGCGAACTGATGACCAAGACACTGGCGCTGGCGGAGTACGAGGTGGAGGAAGCGCCGGATGGCCGTGCGGCGCTCGGCCTGATCCGGACCAGCGCGTTCGATCTGCTCATCACCGACCTCAAGATGCCCGGCATGGACGGACTGGCGCTGATTCGCGACGCACGGCGGCTGGTGCCGACGCTGCCGGTGATCATCATGACGGCGTTCTCGACCGAGGCCAGCGCGATTGAGGCGGCCAACCTCGGGGTGGCCGGGTATCTCACCAAGCCGTTCCGGATCGCCAGGATCCTGGGGACTATCGCGAAGGCGCTTGGCGAATAGGCCGCCAACCCACCAGATTTGTCTCACAAACCTGCATGACGGCAACGCGGATTCGCGGGAAGTTCCCCCTCAGAAGCTACCTGGCGTGTTACAAAACCATACAGTGACAGTGTCAAATTCCTGGACACGGTGTCCCGAAACGCCAGAATCCCTCGATAAACCGCCACAAGATCCGTTGGCCTCGAGAATGGCTCGGGTTCGCTGTAAGTAATGGATTTAATGACCTGCTACGGTATCTTATGACACATATACGGTATTAACGTCATTTGATTACTGGTCTATAAAGTACTATTGATGTGTCACATCCACTGCCAGGGGGAACCGGCGCGGGTCGTTGGGTCACTCACCGTGGTGAGACGACGAGACATCCGCGTGTAGTAGAGTGTTGTTTACGGCGCGCGAAGACGTTTGGCGAGGCAGTCCGCACCCTCATTCATGATCCAGCTCTCATCCCTGACAAAGGCCTTTGGTGAACGCGTTCTGCTGTGGGACGTCACCTGGCAGGTGTCCGACCGCGAGCGGGTCGGCCTGTGCGGCCCGAACGGCGCCGGCAAGACGACGGTGCTCCGGATGCTGGCCGGCCTGGACGAGCCCGACGCGGGCGCCATCACCAAGCCATCCGGCACGCGTGTCGGGTATCTACCCCAGGACGGCCTGACGCACGAAGGCCGCACGCTCTACGGAGAAGCCGCACTGGCGTTCCAGTGGCTGCTCGACGCGAAATCCGAGATGCTGTCGATCGAAGATCGCCTCGCGGACCCGTTGGTGCCGGTCTCCGAGCACGACGAGATCCTGCACCGCTACAGCGACCTTCAGGACCGGTTTCGCCTGCACGACGGATACACGATTGATCTGAAGATCGACACCGTGCTTCGGGGTCTCGGCTTCGGCCCTGCCGATTACCACCGGCCCACCGAAACCTTCTCGGGCGGATGGCAGATGCGAATCGCGCTCGCCAGACTGCTGCTCGAAAGGCCGGACCTGCTACTGCTCGACGAACCGACCAATCACCTCGACCTCGACGCGCGCAACTGGCTCGAGGAGTACCTGAACGACTATCCCCACGCGGTCATCCTGGTCTCGCACGATCGCTTCTTCCTCGACGCCGTCGTCGATCGCATCGCCGACATCAATCTGCGCACGCTCACCGACTACCCTGGCAACTACTCGCACTACCTCGCCGAACGCGAAGCCCGCATGGAGCGGCTGCGCGACGCCAAGCGCCGGCAGGATGACGAGGTGGCGCGGATCAAGATGTTCGTTGATCGGTTCCGTTACCAGGCGACCAAGGCCGCACAGGTGCAGAGCCGGATCAAACTGCTCGAGAAGGTGACGCCCATCGAGGTGCCGCCCGAGCGGAAGCGTGTGCACTTCCACTTTCCGACCTGCGAGAAGAGCGGGCGGATGGTGTTTGACCTGAAGGATGCCGCCAAGGCCTACGGCACGACCACCGTCTTCACCGGCGCGAATCTGCACATCGAGCGCGGCGATCGCCTCGCGCTGCTCGGTCCGAACGGCGCGGGCAAATCCACGCTGATGCGTCTGCTCTCGGGTGTGGAGCCCCCCGACGCGGGCGAGCGGACCCTGGGCCATCAGGTGGTGATGCAGTACTTCGCGCAGGACGAGGCGGCGCGGCTCGACCCGGATCTCACCGTCTACGAGACACTGTCGTCCGATTCCCCGATGAACATGGTGCCGATGATTCGCAACATCCTCGGCGGCTTTCTCTTTTCGGGTGACGACGTGTACAAGCGGGTTGGCGTGCTGTCGGGCGGCGAACGGACGCGACTGGCCGTGGCGCGTATGCTGCTGCAGCCGTCCAACACGCTGCTGCTCGACGAGCCCACCAACCATCTCGATCTCGATTCGAAGGACGTGCTGCTCGATGCCCTGATGGACTACGGCGGCACGCTCATCGTCGTCTCGCACGATCGGTACTTTATCGACAAGCTGGCGACCAAGGTCGTGGAGATCGGGAAGGGCCTGGCGCTGCTCTACCCTGGCACGTACGAGGAGTTTCATTGGAGCCGGACGCATGCGGGCCAGACGCCGGCGCTTCCGGACCCGCTGGACATCGGGCGCAAGCCGGCATCGAAGGGCCCGGCGCCGTCACGCTCTCTGCCTGCTGCAGAGGCAGCGCCCCGACCGGACAGACATTCCGCGCCACCGAAGAGTCTGGCTCCCGCCGCACCGATCGATCGTGCCGCCGGGTACGAGGCGAGAAAGCGGGCGGATGCCGAGGCACGAAAGCTCACCCGGGCACGCAAGGTGCTGCGCGATCGTATCGCCGAACTCGAGAGTCGCATTGCCAACCGCGAAGGCCGCATCAAGGCGATCGAGGCCGCGATGGCCGCGCCCGGGTTTTACGACAATCGAGACACGTCCAAACCGATCATCGATGAGCACCAGAAGTTGATGTGGGACGTCGGCAACCTGATGAGTCAGTGGGAAGCGCTGCAGGGCCACGCGTCCGACCAGGAGACGCGCTAGTTCAGTTCATCGTGACGCCGTAGGCTGTCGCCACGTCCTTGAGGCCAGACATCGTCGCCAGGCACACGCGCGAGAAGCCCGCGAAGTCGAGCTTCAGCCGGAAGTGGCAACGGTCGTCGACGATCATGTCCATCCCTTCGGCGCCAAGCCCCGCCCCGATGGACTTGGCCGCCAGGTTGGCCACGATCACCGCATCGAGCAGCGGCGTGGAGTTCTCGATCGGCGCCTCGTGGTGCCGCGCAATGGCCTCCTGGATTTCCGGCGGAAACCCCCAGTGCCTGGCCATCTCCCCGCCAACCTCCGCGTGATCGCAGCCGAACAGCTCCCGTTCGGCCTGCACGAAGGTGATCTTCCGCTCGTCACGCAAGGCGAGCAACGCTGACACATCGGCCTTGAGGTAGCGCACCATCACGAGCTTGCCGACATCGTGCACGAGCCCCGCGATCGCCGCCGACTCGGTCAGTCCCGCCTGTGGACACTCACGGGCGACGGCGCGCACGGCCAGTGACGCCGCCGTCGAGTGGAGCCACAGATCCTCTTCGCTGAGGTCGAACATCGGCGCGGCGCCCTGCAGTTTCCTGATGTGGTCGCCCATGATGAGGTCGACCACCCGCGCCTTGCCGATGCGCGTCACCGCCTGGCGCACCGATTCGGTGCGAACCCAGCCGCCATACGCCACCGAATTGGCCACACGCAGCAACATCGACACAACCGCGTGGTCGAACTGGACGATTTCGCCAATCACGTAGGCCCCGGCATCCTCGTCATCCAGCGCACGCATCAGCCGCTGCAAGGTCGCCGGAAGGGGGTCCAGCCGATGAATGCCGTCGATCAAACGCGGAGGAATGGCCATGACCAGACTCCATCACGGAGGCAGAATACGACCGCCACTTGTACAGTCGGCGGGTTTCCCGGATCCTTAAATCGCGGATGACGCCGCGGCCGCCCCGGCCGCTTCGAACCGTGCCCACAGCCAGGCACGGCGCTGGTCGGTGACAAACGCCGACTGGATGCCATTGCTGGTGAGTTGAAGCCGCCATGCGCCTCCCAGTCCCAGCGCGGGGGCCATCATGTCACACGTCTCGGCCACGGTGAACGGGCCGAACATCAGCGGGTCGTCGGTGCCAACCGACACGAGCAACTGCTCCTCGAGAAACAGCGGGAGCGGATGCTGCGCGAGCGGCACGAACCCCATGCGGTCGTTCGACACCGGGCAGCTCTCAATCGCGACGCCGCGCTCACGAACCAGCAGACGTGCCTCGGGCGAGGCCGCCAGCGACGTGCCGTGGCCAATCCGCCGCGCGCCGAGAGACTCGATGGCCTCGACGATGAGCGCGGGTGGCGCCGCCTCGTACCCGGGCGGTCGTCCCTGTTCGCCGGCGTGCACGGTGAGGGGCACGCCGGCCTCACGCGCGGGGCTGAGCGCGTGCTCGAACAGGCGCGGCGGAAACGATGTTTCTGGAAAGCCCGCGATGTCGAGCCCGACCGGTCGGTCCGAGCGATGGAGCCTGGCGGCGAGCTCAGCGACCGCGGGCGCCTGCCCGCAAGCCTGTCCGGCGGCGGCACCGGCCAATCCCTTCTGGCGGCTGAACGCGATCAGGAATGTCCCGCTCGCGCGCCGCTCGCGCCAGGCGCGATCGACGCCATGGACGAGCGCAGCGGCGATTTCCTCGATGGGCGCGTCGACGTGCTCCTGGTAGCTGAATGGCGATCCGCGCAGTTCGGTATGCAGACTGCCGTGATCGGCGCAATCCACGACCTGGTCGAACGCGGCTTCCTCCAGATCCTCAAGTGTGCGTAGCACCGACAACGGCAGGCCGAAGGAATCGGCGAAGCGGGTGAAACCGTCCGGGCGGCCAAAGCCCGCCGCGATCTCGCGGTAGTACCGCCGGATCGATTCCGGATTCTGCGGGTCGACACCCGGAACGACCACGCCCGATCGCGTCCGCACGTCGGTCAGGCTATGCCGCAAAGCGAGCTTCGCGATGGTCTCCGGCCTCAGCCCAGCCTCGAAATGTCGGTGCAGATCAACGGTGAACATGGCGTCTGGCGAGTCTCCGATCGACCGGGCCGCCGATCGCTTGTCGAAGATATCGGGAACGAGTACAGTCTGTCGAGCCAATTCGCCGTTCGCGTCACGTTGGCTCGAATTCAGGCGCGCGCGCCGCGAGCCGGCCGAATGACATCACCTTGCCGACCATGAACACCACCACACTCGAACGTCCTCAACTCAGCGCGGAGTTCCGCCGCCGCCGGGCCATCAACTGGCTGTCGCTTGGCATGCTCTACGCGTTCTTCTACGCCACGCGGTACAACTTCTCGGCCGCCGCGTCGTACATGGCGGACACCCTTGGCTGGAAGAACACGGAGCTTGGTGTCTTCGAAACGGTGATGCCGCTCGTCTATGGGCTGAGCGTCGTGCTGAACGGGCCCATCGCCGATCGAATCGGCGGCAAGAAGGCGTTCCTGTTCGGCGCCGTGGGCGTGATCGTGATGAACGTGCTCTTCGGGCTGGCGAGCCTTGGGGTGGCGTCGCCGGCGGCGTGGGCGGGAACCGGCCTCCAGCATCATGTCGTGACGCCCGCAGTGTTGAACTTCGGGATGTCGAGTGGGATGCTGCTCACGCTGATGGCCATCGTTTGGGGCATCAACGGGTACTTCCAGTCGTTCGGCGCCTTGTCGATCGTGAAGGTGAACGCGCAGTGGTTTCACGTCCGGGAACGTGGGACCTTTGCCGGCGTGTTCGGCGTGCTGATCCGCTTCGGCCTGCTGCTCGCGTTCCAGGGCGTCCCGCTCATCTTCCTGTTCCTTCCGTGGCCCTACGCGTTCTGGATTCCAGGCGCGGGTGTCGCGCTGTTCTTCCTGGTCAACCTGCGGTGGATGGCGAATACCCCCAAGGATGCCGGTCTCGGGGAATTTGATACCGGGGATGACACGGATCCTTCTGATCGGGCTCCCGCCGTCCGGGACATCATTCGGAAGGTGTTTGCATCGCCCGCCATGTGGACGATTGCCGCCGGATCGATGATGGTGGGCATTGTGCGCCGGAGTTGGGTGGATGCGTGGTGGCCGAAATACCTGGTCGATTTCCACGGCGCCGACAAGGCCCTGTTTGCCACGTATCTCCCCTATATCATCGCGATTTGGGGGATTGCCCTCGCCGGCATGGCCGGAGGATTCGCCTTTGGCATTTCCTCGGATCGCACGTTTGGCGGACGCCGTGCGCCGGTCATTACCTTCGGATTCATCGGCATGGCCGTCGTCCTCGCGCTCTTCGGCCTGTCCGACATGATGCATCTGGGCCCGATCGCGGCGGCCTGCTGCCTGGTGGCGCTGTCGTTCTGCGTCAACGGGGCCCACGGGATGATTGGCGGTGCCGCTTCCATGGACTTCGGCGGCCGGAAGGCCGCGGCCACGGCTGCAGGGCTGTTCGACGGCATGCAGTACCTGGCCAGTGCGTTTGTGGGAGTGGCCGCCGGCTACGTCACTACGAACTGGGGATGGGATGCGTGGCACTGGGTGCCAATCCCGTTCGCGCTGGCGGGTGCATGGCTGATGTCGCGGCTGTGGAACGTCCTGCCCAAAGGGCGATCAGGCCACTGAGCCTGTCGACCGGCGCAGGTCCATCAGCTGGCCCAGCGCCCGCGCGTACCGATCGCGCAGCACGCCCGGATCGGACGATTCGGGTTCATTCGACATGGAGACGAACGGCACGCGCACACCTGCCAGGTCGAGCCAGCCGTCGGGCGCACCATTCGTGATGGTGTCCCAGTCGTTGTCGCGGAAAAACCCCAGCATGTCGCGGTCGGGCACCTTGTGGAACAGGATTGATTCTTCCTGTCCCGGCTTGTAGCGGGAGGAATTGCGCCGGAACGACTCCTCGAACGAGACCTTGATGTAGAGAATGGCGCCGCGCTGGAGAATGTCCGGCCGGAATCTGTCCAGGCTCTCGCGAAACCCGTCGTCAATCCCGCGCGCGAATTCGATCAGGAGCGTGCCATCCGCATAGAACGCCGGCTTGGCGAGGTCCTTCGCCGCGATGGCGCGGTTGAAGTGATCGACAAGCGAGCCGCGGAACTTCGGCTTCGTGATGTTGTAGCCCTCGCGCGTCCGCTCCGACACCAGTCGCGCTTCGCCACGCCCCTCGCGGGCATCGTCTTCGACACAGGCCTCCCAGAGCCAGGGAAAATCGTCCACCTCTTCGAACCGGCCAATGCCGAAGCCGCGCGCGCGTTCGTCAGCTGGCAGCTTCTTCATGAAGTCGATGAACTCGCTCTTGCCTCCGGCCGGACGGCCCAGCACGAAGAGGTGTTCGAAGATCGCGGGTCGAGCGCTCGTCATCGCCGTGCGCTCCGCAACTCCCAGAGACGGCTAAGCGCTTCGGCGTACCGCCCCTCGAGCACGACGGGGTCGGTCGATTCGGGCTCGTTGTTCATCGACACGAATGGCACGGCCAAGCCGTTGACGTCAATCGCGCCTGACGGCTGGCCGCCCGTCAGCGTCTCCCAATCGTTTACGTCGTAGAAGAAGTCATACGTTTCGCGGGGCACCATGTGCGCCAGAATCGAGTGCTTCAGCTTTTCCTGGTAGCGGGCGACATTCCGCCGCCAGGATTCCTCGCGCGAAACCTGGATGTAGAGGATGGCGGCCGGCTCGAGAATCCGCCGATCCAGCGTGGCGAGCGCCTTTCCAAAGCCGTCGCGGCCTCCTCGCGAGAACTCGATGAGCAGCGTCGCATCGCGATAGACATCTGCGTTGCCCAGATACTGCTTTCCGATGACGTCGTTGAATTTGTGCATGCACCAGTCGAAGAGCCTGGCGCCTTTCGGGGCCATGCCCGGATTGCCCGGCATGTATTCCTGCGTGTAGACGCGCTCGTACCCGGCCTTCTCCCAGATCACGTCGTCCTGGAACTTCTCCCAGAGCCAGGGGAAGTCGTCGACTTCCTCAAAGCGGCCGATGTGCAATCGACGCCGCCGCATGTCCTCGGGTGCGTGCTTCAGAAAATCGATGAACTCCGACTTGCCGCACGCCGGCCGCCCAATCACCAGCAGATGTTTGAAGATGTCGCTCATGCTGCCTCGCCCGAATCAGACGCCGCCGGATCCGCTTCGGCGTGAGAAAACCACTCCCGGAGTGATTTCCGGATCCCGCTGAACAACAAATCACTCCGGGGGTGATTCTCTGCGCACCCCGCGGATTATGTCATAGGGATTCGGGATTCGGGATTCGGGATTTGGGATTCGGTGCCGAGAGAGCGAAGCCTGCGTAACTAGCGCTCGCCTGGGATCGCCGGGCTCCAGCCCGGCCGTCGGCCGGCGGAGGGTATACAATCCGCCGCATGAAGCGTCTTCGTGTCGTCGTCTGGATGGCCATCATCGCCAGCCTCACCTGCGTCGTTGCCCTGTCCGGAAAGGTGATTCGCCAGGTTTCGCCCACTGAGGAATCGCCGGCGCGGCCGTCTCCGCAGCAGCTCGCCTGGCACGATGACGAACTTGGGATGTTCATTCACATCGCGCCGCAAACGTGGCAGGATTCGGAATCCGATAACCTCGCGACGCCACTCGCCGCCATCAACCCCGAGAAACTTGATACCGACAGCTGGGTCCGTGTCGCCGAATCGATGGGGGCGAAGTACATCGTCTTTGTGGCGAAACACGAGGGCGGCTTCTGCTGGTGGCAGACCGAGACGACGGATTTCGGCGTGCGCCACACACCATGGCGTGGCGGAAAGGGCGATGTGCTGGCGGATCTGGCGGCCTCGTGCCGCTCACGCGGGATGAAGCTCGGCATCTACCTGTCGCCGCAGGACAGGAAACACGGCGTCGCCGTCGGCGGCCGCGCCAAAGATCCGTCGCAGCAATCGGCCTACGACGCGCTCTTTCGCACGCAACTGGTCGAGGTCCTGTCGAAGTACGGCGAGATGGCCGAGGTGTGGTTCGACGGCAATCTGATCTTCGACGTGGGCGACATCCTGGCGAAGCACGCGCCGAATGCTGTGGTGTTCCAGGGGCCGCAAGCCTCAATCCGCTGGGTGGGCAACGAGGACGGGATCGCGCCGGACCCGGCATGGAACGCCGTGAACGACCCGAGCCCTGGCGTGAAATGGGGCGACTACACGGCCGCGCAGAGCATGTTCGGCGGCAACCGGTGGCTGCCGATCGAGTGCGACGCGCGCATCCGTGCCACATGGTTCTGGCGAACCGATAACGCCCGGACGCTGAAAAGCGTCGACCAGTTGATGGACATGTACTACAGGAGCGTCGGCCACGGAGCCGTCCTGCTGCTCAACCTCACGCCCGACCGGACGGGCCTGATGCCCGAAGCCGACGCGCAGCGCGCCGCGGAATTCGGCGAGACGATCCGGCGCCGGCTGGGCACACCCGTCGGGGAAACGCGCGGCGCGGGCACCGCATTGACACTCACGCTCAAGGCGCCCACGCCCATCGACCACGTGGTCATGATGGAGAATCTCGCCGGCGGTGAGCGCGTGCGCGAGTACGTGGTCGAAGGCCAGGTGCGAGGAGCGTGGCAGCGCATCTCGTCAGGAACCGCCATCGGCCACAAGAAGATCGATCGGATCGCGCCAACCGTCGTCGACGCGGTGCGTCTCCGAATCATGCGCAGCGCCGGCACGCCGGATATTCGACGGTTCGCAGCCTTTGGCGACCCAAAGAGTCCGGAGTGATCCGGATCCTGATTGCCGGGTCTGAAGCCCCGGCCTCCAGCGCTAAGCCCCCGTCGTCCGCCCGTTCGGCAAACACTCCCGATGCCGTCTTGGGAGTAAGGAGGCCAAGATGACCGACTGGATCTGGAATGCGTGGCTCTGGCAATGGCTCGGGTTCGTGCTGATTGGCGGCGGACTCATCGCTGGCGGGTTGGCCATTGCCGATCACAGGCGCCAGGGGCGCGTCCGGACCGAGCTTGGCATCCCGAGCCATCTGCCCGCAAACCCCCAGATCAACATGGCCAAGATTCCGGTCGGCGGGGATATCGGCGGTCTCGTGGTGGTTGTCGGGATTTTTCTCGCCTGCCTGCCGGTGATGTGGGGTTGGTTCCTCGCCGTCGGCGTCGGGGCCGTGCTCGTCGCCGTCTCGCTGTTCATCTGGCATCGCGTCCACCCGTGGTGAGCCCGCGGGCGGTCACCAGGTACACGGCGAAGCTCCCGAGCCAGTGCCCGCCTTCGTAGTGCTCGCCAGTGATGGCCTTCAGTCCCACCGTGCGGTGCCGCAGCGCCGCCGCCTGGAGAGACGCGCGACGAGCATCGGATGGCGCCAGGCCCGTGATGATGCCATCGAGCATCCACGCCCGACTGAGGTTTAAGCCATCCAGATGCGCCAGCTTCGGATCGCCGGGATCGGTCACAACGGCTGGCTCGAGCCATGTCGCCGATCCGTTCACGGGAATCACGGGCAGGAAGGCCTGCAGCCAGGCGCCGTAGCCTGATCGCGGCAACACGCGGCGCATCAGGTCGGCCTCCGCGAGGCAGGGCGACAGGAAGTCCTGGCCGGACGGCTCGTAGGCGAACGGGCAATTGCGGTCCTTCCCGTAATACGTCGCGATGCGCGAGGTCAGCAGATCGATCATCTGCTGATCCCTGGCGATGTGCGCCCAGTCGAGCATCAGCCCGAACGAGAAGGCTGTCTGGTCGTGCTCGCCGATCCGGATGGGCCGTGACAGCTTTGGCAGCCAGTCCTTGATGCGCGCGGCGGCGGCCTGCTCGAGAGGCTTCAGCGTGGCGGCCCACGCTCTCGCCTGCGGCGTGTCCCATTCGCGCAACTCGGCCGCCAGTTGCAGCAGCCACGCCAGGCCATAGGGACGTTCGAAGCTGGTCCGTCCCGCGCCATTGAGGTACTGCACCTCGCCCGCGATGTTGGCGGCAGTCAGACTGGTGGCGAGCGCCTGCCTCGCCGGCTCGGCAAAGGGCGCCGTGGGAAATGTGCGAGCCAACCGCGCCAGGAGCCAGTGCCCGTGCACGGACGAATGCCAGTCGTAGCACCCGTAGAAGACGGGTGTCAGCTGGTGGGGCGCCCGCACGTCGGCATCGCCGTTCAACACGTGCGCAATCTTATTGGGATATTCCTTGTGCACGCACGCGAGAGCGAGGTTGGCGAAACGCGCCGCCGACGCTGCCGTAAAGTCGCCGCGAGCGGCCGACCGCTGGGCCGCCACGGATGCGGCCGTCACGTCGCCGCGGGCTGCCGATCGCTGGGCCGCTACCGACGCGGTCGACACCGTTGCCGTGATCGCCAGCGCACATCCCAGCACGACCCACACCACATACCGCTTCGAGATCATGGTACTTGCCTCCACGTGTCGAGCAGGAGTCCCGGATGGGACACTATCGCAGTTTGACGGTCGCAATCGACACCAGCGCGAGAATCAGCGACACAATCCA
Source organism: Acidobacteriota bacterium (assembly GCA_026393675.1). NCBI lineage: Bacteria > Pseudomonadati > Acidobacteriota > Acidobacteriota bacterium. The sequence continues at coordinate 150,066 of JAPKZQ010000030.1, forward strand.
CAATCTGATCACGACCTTGGTCTCGGCCAGCCCGGTGTGCTGCATCTGATGGTGCAGCGGTGCCCGGTAGAACAGCCGTCGGCCGAGCCACTTGATGCCGACCTTGTCCTGGACCTGCGAGGTGACGGCTTCGGCAATGAACAGGCCGCCCAGGATCAGGAAGAGCGCTTCCTGTTTGACGACGACCGAGAGCGTGGCCAGGCAGCCGCCAATGGCGAGCGAGCCAGCGTCACCCATGAAGATCTGCGCGGGATAGGCGTTGTACCAGAGGAACCCGATCCCGGCGCCGGCAAAGGCGGCGCACACCACGATCAACTCGCCGGCGCCAGGCAGGTGCGGGAAAAACAGGTAGTGGGCCCAGACCGCGCTGCCCATGACGTAGGCAAACACGCCCAGGGTCGACACCGCCAGCACCGACGGCACGATCGCCAGACCGTCGAGCCCATCGGTGATGTTGACGGCGTTGCCGACTAGCACGACGAACAAGAACGCGATGGGCAGGTAGACCCACAGCGAGTTGAAGAGCGCCGCTTTCACAAACGGCACGTAAAACGCCCCGGCCTCCTTCGCGGGCAGCGGCGACCACGGGCTGGCCAGGAACACGACGAACAACCCGGCGAACGCGCCCTGCAGCAGCAGTTTCCGCCCCTCGCTCATGCCGCGATTGCCTGACCTGGCCCGCCATTTCGCCACGTCATCGCTCAAGCCGATGAGCGCGAACCACACCATGCCGACCAGTACGCTCCACACGTAGCGGTCCGTCGGATCGCACCAGGTTAGAGATGCGGCCAGCACACTGCCGACCATGACGGCGCCGCCCATCACCGGAGTGCCCGCCTTGTCGAAAGACGACGGCACGCCCGTCTCGCGCACCTGGTCAACGAGCCCCCGTCGGTGGAGGTACCAGATGAATCGCGGCATGAGCGCGAGCACCAGCAGAAAGGCCGTCATCGACGCCGCGATGGCGCGCACTGACAAGTAGTCGAGCAGCCTGAGAATGGACCAGGCGCGGTAGCCGCCTTCGAGCAGATGTCCGAGCAGGTGAATCATGTGCCCGAACTCCTTTGTCGTGCGATGGCGTCGAGGACGCCCGCGTAGGAACTGCGAATGGTGAATTCCGGCCGGAAGTCCGTGGCGGTCAGCACGAATCCTCGAAGCTGCCGTTCAAGCTCGGCGAGATCGCCCGCGCGTCCGCGTTCGACCAATGACAGCAAGCCCCGCAGGCCGGCAGCCCGTACCACCCAGTACCGGTAGTTCTGCAATTCAATCAGCGCCGGCAGCGCGTCGTCCTGCCCGCCGATCGTGCCGAGGGCTTCGGCAGAGGTTGCGACCACCTCGATCCACGAATCCCGCAACAAGCCGATGAGCGACGCGGTCAGCCGACGCCGCGCCTCGTCGCCAAACGACCGATCAAGTGCGGCCGCGGTTCGCGCGGCCTCGCTCCGGACTTCGTAGTACGGATCGGTGAATGAGGCCACCAGGATCTCTTCGACCGCTGGCGTCACAACCCCGAGGCGCGCAATGCAGGTGAGCGCGTTGCGGCGGATGAAGCCCACCTGTTCAAAATCGCCGCCGAACATCCGCTTGTACCAGGAGGCGGGACGGCGGTCCTGGAGCAGGGCGACGACCAACGGGAGCTTGTCGCGCGCCTGCAAGAGGCCGACGAGCTTGACGCCCAGATTCCGGCTTTCCCACCGCGGACTGACAAGCAGCGTGGCGGCGCGGCTCGTGTAATAGGCCCGGTCATCGGCTGGCGGTATTTCGCGCTCTATCCGGTAGTCGTGCTTTCTGGCGCCCAGGGCGCGCTCGAGTTTGCTGAGAAGCGCCGCGTTGGACAGCAGGCTGGCGCCAGACTCACGCGGCGCGTCCGCCGGCCTGCCCACCAGTGTCGCGTCGATCGTCTCACCGGCCACAACACGTCGAATGAGGTCGAGGGCATCCTGCTGCACGAATCGCCGCACCGCGCCCGCCATCTGGCGCAGGCGCGCCGGCTCGACCACGTCGAGAATCGTGGCGGCGAGCAGACCGCCATCCAACTCCTCAACCAGCGTGCCGTTGCGCTCGCGGGTCTCCTCGTAGAGCACGACTGCCCCGCCCGTCCTGGCGAGCGCCCTCGCGTTCATCACCTGGTGTTCGCCGGGCAGGTTTGCTTTCGGCACGACGATCGCCGGCAGCCCGAGCGACGCGATCTCGTTCAGCGTGCCCGCTCCCGCACGCACGACCACCAGATCCGACAGCGCGTACACCCGTTCGATCTCGTGAAAGAACGGTCGCGACACGTAGAACGACTCGATCTGGCGACGTTGTTCGTCGGTGTACCGGGCGCGCAGCCGCTCGGTCGTCGCCTGGCCCGCGTCGTAGCCGCTGCCGGATTTTCTCAGGCCGGTACCATGGATGATGAAGAGCCTGTCACGGTGCGACAGCAGCGATCCGAGGGCATCGACGACGGCCTGATTAATGGTGCGCGCGCCTTGCGAACCGCCAAACGCGAACACGACCGTGCGGCCGGCAGGCACCGCGAAGTCCAGCGACTGGCGGACCGCGTCGCGCTCGATCGCCTGGATGCGCCGCCTGAGCGGGTAACCGGCCACGATGCCGTTGGCGGGAAACGCCGCAAGCGTTTCGGGAAACGACACAAAGACCCGATCCGCGAGGCGGCCCACGAGCAGATTCAGCCTTCCCGGCGTGGCATTCTGCTCGTGCACGTACACCTTCGCATCGCAGAGGCCCGCCCGCTTCAGCAGCGACGCGGCGAACATCACGGGCGCCGACGCAAATCCGCCCGTGCCGACGATCACGTCGGGCCGAAAACCCCGAACGAGGAAAAGTGCCTTGAGGGTTCCGAGGGTGAGGTTGGCCAGGAAACGGAGCCACTGCGGCGACGGGCGAGCCCCCGGATAGGCCGACGCCCGGACGTAGCGAATCGGGATGCCTTCGCGTGGGACGACGTCGGACTCGGCGCGGCCCCGCACGCCGACATAGAGATACGCCGTGCGCTCATCGCCGAGCGCCCGTCCGATCGCCAGTGCCGGGTTCACGTGCCCGGCGGTGCCGCCCCCGGTCAGGAGGATGCGCGAAAAGGCCGTCATCGCGTGCGGCTCAAGGGTATCACGCGGCGACGCTACTTGCGCCGCAGCACGCGGGAAGGTATGGGCTCTTTCTGGATGCCGGGTCCGCTCCAGGACACGCCTAGTTCGAACCCGCCCGATTGCTCGAACATCGCGACCCGAAGCGGGTGGAGCCCCTTGTCGAGCGCCACAGCATTCGAGCGTTCCCGGGAGCTGTGAAGACCGTCGTTATCGACGACCAGCACATCATCCAGCCAGAGCCGGCTTCCGTCATCCGATCTGACGTAAAAGTGGTACACGCCCGTCGCCGGCACGTCGATGAACCCCTGGAATTCGAACGCAAACTGCATCTCGCGGGTGCGGGGCGTGAGATCAAACGTCGCGACCGCGCCCGAGCGCGAGGGCTTCGCCACATCGAAATCTGGCAGCCGTTGGAAGTCGCCCTCCACGACCGTGTAGCCGAGCCCAGGCACAACACCGGTCACTCGCACCGCCGGGCGCGGTGTGACGCGCGTGAAGGCAGCGTCGGTCACGCGGCTCACCGGCGTGGAGCCGCGATAGGCCTGGGCGCGCACGGTTGCCGATTGCGTTAGTGTGATGGCGCCAGTCGCGACCGGCGACGCCCCTGTCGGCTGGCTGCCGTCCACGGTGTAGCGCAGTTGCACGTTGCGGCGGGCGGTCGAGACGCGCACGTTGAGCGCGTCGACGAAGATGGGCGCGTCGGCTTCGATCGACGGAGGAATCGTCACATCCGGCTCGCCCGCGATATCCAGTTCCACGACGACATCGGGCGACGGTATCGCTCCGGCCGGCGTGTCTTCCAGGGCAATTCGCACATCGTCGCCACGCCGCTCGACGGCGAGTGTCCGCGCCCTGGTCTCTCCCATGAAGCGAGCGGCCTTCACCTCGTTCAGCAACCCCGGAACCACCAGCACGCGGTCCGCGGGTATGTCGAAGATGTGCAGGTAGAGCCGCGTCATGTTCGCATCGAGGCGGCGCTCGGTCGATCGGCCCCAGGGAAGCGATGGAAACGGGCTCGCGCTGGTGCCGTAGATGGACTGGCTGTAGACACGCATCCAGTCGCCGATGCCCTTGAGGCGATCGACGCTCTCGGGCGGGAATTCGCCCTCGGCCGTCGGCCCGACATTGAGGAGGAAGTTGCCGCCCTTCGATGCGATATCCACAAGCTTCCGGATCAGGTCCTCTGTGGTCTTGAAGTCCTTGTCCGCCCGGTTGTAGCCCCAGTTCCGGTTCATCGTCATGCAGGTTTCCCAGTCGAGTCCGGGCACCCCGGTTGCAGGTATCTCCTGTTCCGGTGTGCCGAAGTCGCCGACAAGCCCCTGGTCGCGATTGAGTCCGAAATCGCCGCCGGCACGGCCCACGCGGTTGTTGATGATGATCGACGGCTGCAGCGCGCGCACGTAGTCGTAGAGATCGCGCCCGCGCTCGTTGGTCCATGTGCCCTCCCATTGACCGTCAAACCACAGCACGCCGATGGGCCCGTAGCCGGTGAGCAGTTCCTTCAACTGCGCTTTCATGTACCGCACGTAGCGCTCGAAATCCGCCCCGGCCGCCGGCCGCGAGGCCTGTTCCCAATCCCGCCTCGGCACGTAATCCGGATGGTGCCAGTCCATGATCGAGTAGTAGAAGCAGAGCCTGAGTCCCTCGCGCTGGCACGCGGCTGCCAGTTGCTTCAGGATGTCGCGGCCAAACGGCGTCGCCATCACGTCCCAGTCGGTCTCCTTCGAATCGAACAGCGAAAAGCCGTCGTGGTGCTTGCTCGTGATGACGATGTACTTCATGCCCGCCGCCTTGGCGAGGCGGACCCACTCGTCGGGATTGAATCGGGTGGGATTGAACCGGTCACGGAACTTCTCGTACTCGCCAATCGGAATCTTCGCGGTATGTCGAATCCACTCGCCGTACTCGGTGCGCCCGTTCCACTCTCCTGCCGGCACCGCGTAGAGTCCCCAGTGGATGAACAGGCCAAAGCGCGCCTCGCGCCACCAGTTGAGGCGCGGGTCCGGCGGGTCGCCTGCAAGCCCCGCGCGCGATGCACCCTGGACGGCCGCCAGGCCGGCACACAGGGCGAGCGCGAACATGAAGCGGGTCCAGTGACGGCGGCGGAATGATGGCGTCATCTCTGTCATGCCTCCTCGGGACGGTCCTCGTGGGGGATTATCCAGCAGAACGGCTGTCGCAACGGCAACTTCTTGAAGCGTCACCGCGGGGCGTGTGGCTGCATCAGGTGCCGTCTCGAGCCTGGGATCGCCGGGCTCCAGCCCGGCCCGCAGTCCTGGCAGCGTGACACCTCTGGGCTCGCCACCCTCGGACGTGGCCTACACGGCGCGGGAGTCGGAAGACAGCCTGGCACTGCTCCAGTTCCAATCTTCCGGACGACTCACCAATCCCGCTTTGACCGGATTGTCGTGAATGTAGCGCCGCACAGCGTGAAAGTGTTGCTCGTCTCGGATGAAACGGTCCCAGTAGTCCCGATGCCATACGGGACCGCTCGCCACCGGTCCCGCAAGTGCCTCCGGAAACTTCGCGAGGCGCCTACCGGTGAATGACTTCCAAGATCCGACGATGCGAGCCAACTCCCAGCGGGCCGTCGTCTGGAACAGTGCGTGAACGTGATTCGGCATCACGACCCAGGCGTAGAGGGTGTACCGCTCGCCGTCGAAAAACAGCAGCGCGTCCTGCACGAGTTGAGCCGCGCGTGGCGCGCGAAGCAGACAATTGCCATGCCCGGCGTCTATCCAGTCGTCAATTCTCTGCCGCCGCTCTGTGTCACGGGATGCAGACGCGTTCGTCGCGACCTCGACATTGAGACGAGCGAGCGCATCGGCAGGCAAGCTGTCTGCAAGATGGAAGGTGACGTGTTGGACGACGCGTTCGGAATCGAAATGCGGCAAGTACCCGCGCGAGCGCCACGCCTGAGGACTGTCGCCGAGACTAATCCAAGAATCGCCGCGCTGCATCGGAACGGATTCTATCGGATCGCCAGCCTCGGGCATTAGGCGCTGCGTCTTCCCTGGGATCGCCACGCTCCAGCGTGGCTAGATCCGGAGCCGGGCTGGAGCCCGGCGATCCCAGGGCGGGTCACGCTGCCAACTGTCTGATCGGTGTCGAGCCTGGGATCGCCACGCTCCAGCGTGGCCTCTCTTCGAGCCGGGCTGTCCGCCTCCGCGCGAGGCGCTACGGCGAGACCTCGACTGTAGCTCAACGAGCGAAGTCGAGGAGCCGGCGATCCCGGGGGCGGCATCGCTAATTGCCGGGCTGGAGCCCGGCGATCCCAGGGGTGTCCCGCCGTCAGGACCGCAGGCCGAGCCGGAGCCCGGCGATCCCAGGGCGGGTCACGTTGCCAACTGTCTGATCGGTGTCGAGCCTGATAGGGGTAGGGAGAGACGATTGTGTTCGTCCCCCCCTCCCTCCGAACTGGACGGGCGGTTCTCCCGCATCCAGCTCTCCAGTTGGTGGTGTCACCTCGATGAGGGGTGACGCGCAGCAGCGTAGGCGTCGAC
>JAPKZQ010000031.1 GCA_026393675.1 Acidobacteriota bacterium
CTCGGCAGGATAACAACCATGTTCACTCGACGCGAATGGATGAAACAGACAGGTGCCGCGGCGCTGGCCGCCTCGCTTCCGCGCCGTCTTGCGGCCAGCGCACAGGTGAAACGTTCGGCGCCCGACTACGAGCAGCCGATGTTCGACCTGCCCGGCAAGATCCGTGACGCGGCAAAGATCGAGTCGATCGAGCTGCTGCGGCGCGGGACGACCTTTTTCGTGCGCACCCGATCAGTCTCCGGCGCCACAGGCCTTGCCCCGACCAAGCAGGTCGAACCCTTCATTCCCATCTTCAAGGACATCGTCGCGTCGTTCTTCATCGGGAAGGACGCTCGGCTCATCGAGACGCTCGTCGACGATGTGTACCGGGAGAACTACAAACTGGCGGGCCTGGCATTCTGGTGCCCGGTCGCGTACATCGAACAAAGCCTGTTGGACATGCTCGGTCGCATGGCGGCACGGCCTGTCGGCGATCTGCTCGGAGGCGTCGTGCGCCGGGAGATCCCGGTGTATCTGTCTGGATCCGTTCGCGAGACGACCGCCGAGCAGGAAGTCGAGGTGTATGTGCGGAGCGCCGAGCGCACCGGGACGAGAATCGTCAAGTTCAAGATCGGCGGACGCATGAGCCGAAACCTCGATGCCTATCCCGGCCGCACCGACACGTTGCTGCGACTGGCCCGGGAGCGCCTCGGTCCCGATGTGACGCTCTACGCCGACGCGAACGGTTCGTACGATGCGACGGCGGCCATCGAGATAGGGCACCGCCTCGAAGCGCTCGGGTATGCGATGTTTGAGGAACCGTGCCCGTGGGAAGAGCTGTCGGAGACGCAACAGGTCGCCAGGGCTCTGAAGATTCCCGTGGCCTGCGGCGAGCAGGACTCGAGCCTGTGGCGCTTCGACATCAACTACAACGGCGGCTTGATTCGGGCCGCCCGCGTGGCACGCATCGCCCGCAAGTTCGGGAAGACGATCGTGCCGCACAATACCCAGACGGGAGCCTCGTCGGTCAACATTCTGCAGTTCGCTTCGTGCACGCCGAACATCGGTCGGGCGATGGAGTACCCCTGCCGCGACGTGCAGAAGCCTCAGGACTGGTTCACGCCGAATTTCATTATCAAGGAAGGCCGGTTGCCCGTGCCGACGGGGCCGGGCCTGGGGATTGAGATTGACCCTGCGTACCTCGCGAAGGCGGAGGTTGTCGCGAGGGTGCCGTAGCCGACAGTGACGTTGGTCCCTTTACGAGACAGCGCCAAATCAGAGTCGGCGACGTGTTCCGGGGCCCGCGTGGCCTGACGTAGACGGCAGGACGCGGCTGGCCTGCCCAGCCGAAGCATCGCGCTCGCGACGCCGTAGCTTGAAGAGCGAAGGCGCGAGGATCGGTTCGCGCCGGAACGATGCGAAGGCGGCTGGCCTGCCCAGCCGAAGCAACAGGAGGAATGTGTCGCGCCGGAGTGCTGCGAAGGCTGGACCTCCGGCGTACTAGGCCGGTGCTCTATCCAACTGAGCTACGGGCGCAGCGATCGTGACCGACGCGTTCTAGCGCGAAGTCCATCTGGTTGAACCGTTCGTGTCGGGTTGTCCGCTCGGGGGCGATCGATCTCAATCCGAACCAATCGGCAGGCGACGAATGCGGAGGCGCGTATCGTAGAGCGCCACGATCGCGCCCCGGTCGAGCTCCGGCTCCAGCAACGGCAGGTTGGCGATCAAGAGCGCAGCCTGACGGTCCGGCCGCCGCGGCGTACCACGACGGAACAGGATGAGTGACGGCCGCAACTCGCGTCGGAGCGCGAGAAGGGCGCCGAAATCAGTGTCGGCCGATATGATCGTCCGCCCTTCGGCCGCCGCCAGGGCAAACAACTCTTCGTCGTCGGCTGCGTGCAGGCCTCGGCTGCGCACATGCACAGCGTCGTGGCCGGCCTCCTGGAGCAGTTCGGCCACGCGGGGCGAGAGCGCGTTGTCGACGAGAAACTTCACAGCGTGGATGCGAGGGGAAGGTCGCGTTCTCTAACCGCCGCCGCAGCAAATTGAAGCGCCTCCCGGACGTCGTCTTCGACGAGATCCGGATAGGCTTCGAGGATCTCAGCCGTGGTCATTCCCTCGGCCACCATGCCGACCACGGTCGCCACCGGAATCCTCAGGCGGCGAATGCAGGGAACGCCGCCGAGTTGGCGGGAATCGGCTGTGATTCGATTGAATTCCATGTTCGGCCTCACGCGCTGAATTGGCTTCAGCCTGTACTAGTCAGTATACCGCTCCCGGGACCGGCGCGTGCTCGTGACGGGAAGGCACCCTGGTGGAGGCACACGCGCGCATCAACTGCGAGCATTGCGCAACGACCTCCGGCATTCTTGGCCCGTCGTCTTGAATGGAGTGCGAACCCGGATCAGAAGTCCGCTTGTCTGAGACCCTCAATAACATGCCTGAATTCGCGACTATTCGCACGCTGATCGATTGTGACATAGCGGTTATGTGGCGGGCGCCGGCACCGCCGTCTCGGACTGAATCTTGGCCAGAAGCGGCCCGTGATGGCGCGACTCGGAGTCGAGGCTGATAACCGATCGAACGGGCGGCCGATACGCAGATGTGACGGCCCGGCCGTAATCCCGTAAACTGGAGGCCTGAAGGAGGCGGTCAATGGCTTGGCTTGACTGGTCGCAATGCCCCGTCGTTGAGAGCATCCCTGGCAAGGTGAGCGGCGCCTGGGTGTTCCGGGGCACACGCACGCCCGTCGCCGTCGTCTTCGAGAACATGGAGGACGGGTTTCGCGGAGCCACGTCAAGGCCGTGCTGGAGTTTGCCGCCCGCAGCCTCGACGCGCCCGTCCCGGCACGCTGATGCGGGTTCTCTTCGACAACGGGACGCCGAGGGGCGTCGGCGCGGCCCTGACGGACCACATCGCCATCATCGTTCTTGGCAATGGCCGATGGCGTCTGATCAAGAACAGGCTGCCGACGATTGGCGCAGCGGTTGCCGCAGCGGCGCCAGGCAGTTTCGCTGAGATCGAAATCCCGATTGACTGAACGACCTATCCCTATCAGAAACTCGGCACCTCTTGTGCTCGTAGCAGTTGCGGGCCGAGACTGATACTGTCCGCCGTGGCATGCCCGCACTGCTCATCGCCCTGTTCGCCGCCCTTCGCTCGGCCGTGCGGTCGCGTCTTGAGCTCGAGGTGGAGATTCTCGCCCTGCGCCATCAACTCGCCGTTCTCCAGCGCCAGGCGCCGAGGCGCCCGCGTCTCGGTCCCGCCGATCTCTTCCTGTGGATAGTGCTCTCGCGGATCTGGCCGGACTGGCGACGGGCCGTCCAGATCGTCACGCCCGCCACCGTCGTGCGCTGGCATCGCCGCGGGTTCGCGCCTCGTTCGACTTCTTCACGGTCCCCACCGCCACGTTTCGCGTGTTATTTGTGTTCGTCGTGCTGTGGCACGATCGACGCCGCGTCGTCCACGTGAACGTCACGGCACATCCGACGGCCGCGTGGACCGCGCAACAGCTCCGCGAGGCGTGGCCCTGGGACTCCGCACCGCGGTTCGTCATTCGGGATCGCGACGGCATCTACGGACCGGAACTTCAGACGGCCATGCGGGCCATGGGCATCGAAGAAGTAGTGATCGCGCCTCGTGCGCCCTGGCAGAACCCGTTCGTGGAACGCGTGATCGGCTCCGTGCGGCGCGAGTGCCTCGACCACGTCATCGTGTGGAACGAGCGCTCGTTGCGCCGCCACCTCCGTCAGTACCTCGCCTACTATCACGAGTGGCGAACGCACCTCTCGCTGGACAAGGATGCGCCCGTCCCGCGGGCGACGCAACCGCCGACCTGCGGCACCATCGTGCAAGTCCCGCACCTCGGCGGTCTGCATCACCACTACGAACGTCGCGCCGCCTGATCGTCGCTCTCGATGCCATCAACCGCTCACCGCCAGCCGGCGTGGTCCGGCGTGGTACGTCCACCTCGGACGGCGGTCGTCCCAGACGTGGCCAGCACCGCGCGGTAGGGGTTGTGCGAGTCGCCTGACGGCGCCCCTGATCACGCCACCGGGAGTTCTTTTTCGCGCCGATGGAGTTTCTGGTAGGGACACCTTCTGCGGGCACATGGGTCAGCATCCCTATGACCGCACGCGGACTGTGGTGCTGCCCGGCCACGAGGAACGGCCCCGTACCGGTCCTCGAGAAGCTCAACCTATCGACCACTGGGCGTCAGTCAATGGCCGGTCTAGGGGTGTCGAGTAATGGCCGGTTCTTGGTCTCCGCCGAAACGGTGTTGAGCGAGACCTCAGATAGGTCAAGACAAAAGGCAACATCCGCGCTATTCATGCCTGCTCCAGAATCAAACTCCCTAATCGCCGCGTGGAACAGAGGTCGCCAGAAATCCACCGGCGCTCCGCCCACGTGGAAGGCATAGGCCATCCGGATGCTGGCACTAGCTCGCGCGGTATCCTTGCAAAGGGTGTAATAGTCCTGACTTAGCGTGCCTGCCGGTGTTATCCACTGTTTAAGCCACTGTAGGACCTCGCTTAACGCGGGCGAACGCGCAATGGCCAAGCTCTCAGCCACTTCGTGGAAGATGACAGGTGCATTCTGGGCGGCCGAGGTTTCTCCAATGGCCCACTTGCATGCCGCCCACTGGTGTTCGAGGTATCTTACCGTTGCACGGAGCTTCTTCTTGGCAATCACCCGATCGACTCCAGACAGAGACTTCTCGCTGCTGATGATCCAGAGCAACAAACCGGCAGCATATGATGATCCCCATAGGTCAGACCCAGTGATCATGGTGTCGCACTGCGCCCATCCGCCGTCATCGTTCTGCCAGTTCCTGCGTAGGTCGAGAATCCATCCGAGCGTGCTTTCGAGCGATTCGAGTGGCTCGCCTAATGCGAGGAGTATTTGAACGGCCCGAAGAGTGTGGCGATATGACACGAGGGTTGGTCGTTCTGCCGGCGACATGCCGGGCACGGCTCCCTCGGACACCCTCACAACGCCGCCGTTGAGAAGTTGCAGAACCCCCTGGCGCGCTAGTCGAAGTGCCGGTGCGGCCAGACGACGAGATGACAGAACAAAACAGGGCCAACCGGTCAGGTAGAGCCGCGGCTTCAATGTAAGCGGTAAGCAGGGTGCATCTGGTTTGGCGGGCGTGCGGCCAGTACGCTCGACCCCATGGACATTACCGTTGATCCCTCCCGCAGCCCGCGCCCCCGTACGGCGGACACGACCCGACGAGAGCTCGTCGCCCGTTACC
>JAPKZQ010000032.1 GCA_026393675.1 Acidobacteriota bacterium
ACCCACCGCATGGAGCGACAACCCCTCATCCAGGAGCGCCAGCGCCCGATGCCGCCGATCTTCCAGCAAGTCCGCCGATCCTCGAAGTCGCATCGCGCACCTCGAGGAACATTGTACCATTATTTATGCAGCAGTCTTTAATTGCGTACAGAGTCTCAAGAGAACGGCGAGATTGTCATCTCCGGTGGAGATTACGATCTTGCAAGCGAATCGAGACCGTGTCGATAATCAGTCCCGCCCCCCACAGCACAGCACATCGGTTCGCGCTCCCGAACCATGACCGCGTTGTGACCGTTTCGTGACATAACCGCCCGAAACCTCGAAGCCACCGCCGGCGATCTGGGTTACAGTTCCACCGTCACAGACGGCCCTCATTCTGGAGCACATGCGCCTCGGCAACTGGTTTCGGCCACCGCAGTACCTGCTGGCGTTGTTCTTGACGGTCACGCTCGTGCCCGGCGTGGCCCTCGTCTGGCTCGGGGCGCGACTGCTCCAGCAGGACCGTGATCTCGAGCGACAGCAGATCCAGGAGCGCATCGAACGCGCGGCAGGCGCGATTGCCGCCGGCCTCGCACACGAACTCGACGGGATCCGCGATCGACTGCCAGCACTCCTGGCGTCTCCGCCAATCGAACTCGCCCGCGACGGAGCGGTGGCCGTGGCGTTCGATGCCAAGGGTGTCTCGCGCCGCGCGGGGGCGCCGCTGCTGTACGTCCCTGTCGCCATCGCAGACGCCGGTCCGCCTGCCGACGAATGGCACGCCGGTGAGACCGAAGAGTACCGAAACGCGAACCCGGAGCGCGCAAGCGCCATCTTCAGGAGTCTCGCCAGCTCTCCCGATCCCCGCGTGCGCGCCGGCAGCCTGGTCCGCCTGGCCCGAACGCTTCGCAAGTTGCATCGCGAAGACGAGGCGCTTGTTGTCTATGAACAACTCGGGACACTGGGCGCGGTCCAGGTCGCTGGCGAGGCAGCGGATCTGGTGGCGCGTCAGGAGCGCTGTGCGCTGCTGAGCGAACTGCGGCGATTGCCTGAGCTCGAACGCGAGGCTGCAGCTCTCTTGACTGTGCTCGAGAGCGGCCAATGGCCCCTCGACCGCGCGGAGTTTCTCTTTCAATGGGAGCACGCGCAGCGCTGGCTCGGATCGCGTGTGACGGGTGGTGGAGCCGAGCCGGGCGGCCTCGAACACCGGCGCGAAGGCCTCGCGCTCGCCGCCTCGGTCGAGATGGCGTGGGCGGAGTGGCGAGACTCTGGGCGCACCGTTTCCAGTTGGGCCGGACGCCGAAGCGCATGGCTCGACGGGCAGGCCGTGCTGCTCGTCTGGCGCGGCGGGCCCGACGGCGCGATGGTCCTGGCCGCCTCATCGCGTTACCTGAGTGCGAACTGGCAGAGCATCTGGCAGACCCAGCACGCGCGGGTCTCGCTGGTCGACGACGCGGGCCATCAGGTTCTGAGGGCTGATGCCGCGGCGGCGGGACCGGTGGCCGTGAGGATGGCGCAGGACACGCGCCTGCCGTGGGCCATCCGGGTGGCCAGCGCCGATTCGCGCCTGGAAATGGCCGACATCGCCGGCCGCCGGCAATTGCTGCTGGTCGGTCTCGCGCTCCTCGGCTTTCTCGTCGTGGCGGGCAGCCTCATCGTGGCTCGCGCCGTACACAAGGAACTGGCGGTCGCCAGGCTCCAGGCCGATTTCGTGTCCGCCGTGTCGCACGAGTTCCGCACGCCGCTGACGTCGATGAGTCATCTGACCGATCTGCTCAGGACCGGCCGTACCGTAGACGAGGCACGACGACAGCAGTACTACGAGGTCTTCGCACGCGAGACCGAAAGACTCCAGCACTTCGTTGAGACGCTGCTCGATTTCGGCCGCATCGAGGCCGGCGCCCAACGGTATACCCTGGAGCCGGCCGACCCCGTCGTCGTCGTCTCGCACATCGTCGAGCAATTCCGCGCGACGCCGGAGGCCGTGCGGCACCCGATCGAGATCGACGCCGGTGGCACGCTTCCGTCAGTGCAGATCGATGCCGACGCGTTCGGCCACGCGCTGTCGAACCTGATCGACAACGCCGCCAAGTACTCACCAGATGAGGCGCCGATCCACGTCGTAGTGGAGCGTGAGGGGACGCGAGTGGCAGTGCGCGTCCGCGACCAGGGATCGGGCATCCCCGCAAGTGAACGGCGGCGAATCTTCCAGAAGTTCGTTCGCGGCGCGGCAGCGCGCAAGTCAGGCGTGAAGGGGACCGGCGTCGGGCTTGCGATGGCGCGGCAGATCGTGCGCGCACATCACGGCGACATCCGCGTGGATAGCGAGCCGGATCGCGGCAGCACGTTCACGATCCTGCTGCCCGCCGCCGGCCAATGGGGTCAGACCCCATTTCCCAAACGCAGATCACCGCAATAGATGGGGTCTGACCCCGTTGACTGAGGAAGTTCCAAGGAGCCAATCGTGACCAAGCGCATCCTCGTGGTGGAAGACGATGACGGGATCGCGATGGCGCTCGATGACGACCTGACCTCCGAAGGCTACGTGGTGGAAGTCGTCACGGACGGAGAGACGGCCAGCCGCCGGGCCATCGAGGGCGCCTTCGACGCGATCCTGCTCGACGTGATGCTGCCGCGCAAGGACGGCTTCGACGTGTGCCGGGACATCAGGCACGCGGGCATCCGCACACCGATCGTGCTGCTGACCGCAAAGACTCAGGAGGCCGAGAAGATACTCGGCCTCGAACTCGGCGCCGACGACTACGTGACGAAGCCCTACAGTGCACGCGAGCTCCGCGCCCGGATCAAGGCGGTCCTGCGTCGGACGTCGGACGACGGCTCCGAAACGTATCGATTCGGCGACTGCGAAGTCGACATGGGGCGGCGCGAGCTGAAACGCGGCGGCGCCGCCGTCCTGCTCACTCCCCTCGAGTTCAAGCTGCTCTCCGCTCTGCTCCGCCACCGCGGCCGAGCCATGAGCCGCCAGCAGCTCATCGACGAGGCGTGGGGCTCCGGCACGTTCGTCACCGACCGCGTCGTCGACAACCAGGTGACCAGCCTGCGCAGGAAGATCGAGACGGATCCGTCCAGGCCGGCGTTCGTGCTGAGCATGCGCGGCTTCGGCTACCGATTTGACGGCTGACCAGTGACCAAACCGTGACCAAACCGCCATCGCACGCGTGCAGTGGATGACTACATTGGGTGCCAGGAGGATTCCATGAGAACGACCCGACTTCCCATCCTGCTGGCGCTCCTGATCCTGACGACGGCCATCACGGCACAGCAATCGCCATCGGCTGAGGTGGCCTTCAAGGCGGCCATGCATCGCGAGGTCGTCGAGGGTAACCTGCAGACCGCGATCACCGAGTACAAAGCCATCATCGCGCGCTTCCCCAACGATCGGGTCGTCCGAGCCAAGGCGCTCGTGCAGCTCGGCGGCTGCTACGAGAAGCTCGGGCAAACCGACGCCCGCAAGGCCTACGAGCAGGTGATCCGCGAGTACGCCGATCAGGGTGACGCTGCCGCGCAGGCGCGCGCACGTCTGGCCGCCATGGCGGGGGTCGGCGGCGCGGCTGGCGGATCAGCGATGACCGTCAGGCGCGTCTGGGACGGCCGAAAAGCCAACTATTTGGGCGGAGTGTCTCCCGACGGCCGCTACCTGTCGTTCGACGACCAGGGCGATCTTGCCATCCACGATCTCGCCACCGGCCTGGACCGGCGGTTGACCGACAAGAACAGGCCGGCTGGATCGAAGGGGGCAGTGGGGTTCTCCGTGCCCTCTCCCGACAGCAATTACATTGCCTACAGTTGGTACGACTGGAACCGTTCGGTCGAACTGCGCGTCATCGGGCTCGATGGTTCGAAGCCGCGCGTGCTGCACACCGCGGGCGCCGAGGTCGACGAGGAGCCCGTGGCGTGGTCGCCAGACGGCAAGCAACTGCTCGTCGAGATCGGGAAGGCCGACGGCACGACCGACATGATGCTGGTGGCGGTTGCCGACGGCTCGGCGAAGCTGCTGAAAGCGATGGGAAAGGAACCGTCGCCGCGAGGGCGGTTCTCGCCCGACGGACGGTACATCGCCTGGACGGTGAAAGATGGCGTGTCGTTGGTCGAGGTTCAGACCGGAAAGGAGTATCCACTGATTCCGGATCTCTCGCCACGCGGACTGATGGGCTGGACTCCGGACGGAGGGCACCTCCTCTTCCACAGCGAACGATCGGGATCGCCAGATATATGGCGGGTCGCGGTGGCTGGCGGAAGGGCCGTGGGCGAGCCGGAACTGGTGAAGAAGGGCTACTACGGCAACCGGACGCTGGGGTTCACGCGCGCGGGGGCCTTCTACTACGGCGTCCGCACCCCCACCCGGGATGTGTACGTCGCGGAGTTGGATCCGGCAAGCGGCAAACTCGTCGGCTCGCCTCAGCCCGTGTCGCGGCGCTGGTTCGGTGTCTCGGGGAACCCGGACTGGTCACCCGACGGCAGATTTCTGGCGTACCTCCGCAATCAGACTCAGGACAGCTCCTTCCCCTCGTTCATTGTCATTCGTTCCACGAGCACAGGCGAGGAACGCGAACTGCGCGTCGTCGGCATGACGTCGCTGGGGTTTGCCCTTCATTGGACTCCAGACGGAAAGGCGGTCGTGGTGTCGGCGTTGGAGCCTGGAAAAGGCCGGAGCCTGGTACGCGTGGACGTGCAGACCGGGCAGGCGACACCCGTCACGCCACGGTCTCTGGGACCGTTTCCGCGTTTCGACCTGTCTCCGGATGGCAAGACAATCTTCTACATCTACGCGCCTGAGGGTTCCGGCTCACAGCCGCCTCAGTTGTTGACGCGCGACCTGCAATCAGGACGCGAAACCGAGGTCCTTCGGAAGCCAGGGCTCATCTACGTGTCGGTGTCTCCCGACGGTCAGCGTGTCGTCGTCGGTGCGCAGGAAAGCCATGCGACCGTCTTGCGCGTCATGCCCGCGACTGGCGGAGAATTGCGCGAACTTGTCACGAACCGCGTTGAGGGCACGAACTACAGGGTCTGTTCGTGGACGCCGGATGGGCGCTATGTGATCTTCGCCTCGACCCCGAAAGGCAGCACGCCCACCGAAAACGTCCAGATGTGGCGTGTCGCGGCGGAGGGCGGCGAACCGCAGCGCCTGGACGTGGGCGTCGATTCTCCGTACTACCTGCGCGTGCACCCCGACGGCCGCAGGGTCGCGATCGGGACGTGGTCAATCGCGACCGAAATCTACGTGATGGAAAATTTCCTGCCGAAGCCAGCCGCCGCGCCCGTTGGGAAGGCCAAGTAGATCGGAGCCAGTGCCCGCCGGGGAGGAGTGGCGGTCGGGACGAATTACCGACAGAGTCTCGGCGCAATGACAGATCTGTAAGCGCCTCGGCGACTTACAAGAATGTACGCGCGGAAAGACGCTGCTTGTAATTCGTCCCGACGCACATTCTTGCCTCAGTTCTTTCGTTAACGTCAGACGAACAAAAAACGAAACTTACATTATAACGTCTTCTGTATGTGTTATAACGACACCAATGATGCGAACGCAGATCCTCCTAATGGAGGCACAGGCGCAGGAACTCCGCAAGTTGGCCGCTGTTGAGCGTCGCTCAATGGCCGACCTCGTTCGAGATGGCGTCGACGCGATGCTCAAGGCTCATGCCGGAGGCAGACGGGACCACGCAAAGGCCCGCGCGCTGGCCGCTGCCGGCCGGTTTCGGTCGGGCGTGCCCGATCTCGGAACCCGGCACGACGATCACCTTGCCCAGGCCAGGAAGCCGTGACCGTCTTCCTGGATACCTCGGCGCTGCTCGCTCTGATTGATGCCGACGAAGTCAGGCACGAAGACGCTCGCCTCATCTGGAAGCGACTGCTTGGGAACGATGTGCCGATCGTGACGACGAACTACGTGCTGGTCGAAACGTACGCACTCACCAGCGTCGGCTCGGCAGCGCCGCCGTCCGCGTGTTGACCGACGATCTCCTGCCGGTCGTCGACGTGGAGTGGATCGGACGCGAACTGCACGAGAAAGCCGTATCCGCTCTGATTGCGGCAAGCCGGCGCGAATTGAGCCTCGTTGACGCGGTGAGTTTTGAAGCGATGCGTCAACGTGGGCTCGACCGAGCGTTCGCGTTCGATCGCCACTTCGAGGAAGCCGGCTTCAGCCTCGTCGCGGCCGACTGAGCGATTCTCTTCAATTCCACTCGCGGCGGATCTCGACACGGACCGTCTACGGTTGCTACCCGACCCTCTTCATCGTCAGACGGAATTGGTCATTGATCGGGATACTATGCCGTCTTTTCTGATAGGGCCGGCCCTACGCGCCGCCGACGATGCGTGCCTAGGCCCGTCGGCATTCACCGGGCAGACGATCGAGCCGCGGTCGCTTCTTCCGGCAGGCTCCTGCTCACTCCCCCGCAGCCAACGCATCACGTCGCCCGGGAGGCAGGGGTCGTTGTTCCGGCTCTTGTCCGCGACGCGCCGGGCGTGTAGAGTGCGGGGTGCCAATGGTCCCCCGAATATGCGAGGCGAGCGTGAGCAGTCGGTTGAGAGATGCGATTCTGGTGGCGCTATCGATGGTCGTGCTCGCGTGGCCGTCACCGAGCGTAGCGGCCGACAAGCCAACCAAGGAAACCCTCAACTTTGAAGGCCAGAGCCGGACCTACTACCTGTTTGTCCCAGCCAACCCGTCGAAGAAGCCAGCGCCGCTGATCGTACTCCTCCACGGATCCGGACGTGATGGCCGGTCGCTGCTCGACAAGTGGCAGTCGCTGGCCGAGAAGGAAGGCATCGTCGTGGCCGGACCCGAATCCAAGGACCGGCAGTTCTGGGCTCCCGACACGGACGGGCCCGCATTCCTGCACGACGTCATCGAAGCCATCAAGCAGAAGCACGCCGTCGATCCCAAGCGCGTCTACCTGTTCGGTCATTCCGCGGGGGCGATCCAGGCGCTCAGCATGGCGGTGCTGGAGTCCGAGTACCTGGCGGCGGTCGCGGCCCATGCGGGCGTGCTGCAAAAGGAGCTCGAGCCCTATCTTCGGCTCGCGGAACGGAAAATACCGATTGGCATCTGGGTCGGGACAAGCGATCCGCTGTTCCCCGTCAAGGTGGTTCGCGCGACACGTGACATCATCGCTGAGAGCGGGTTTGCCGTTGAGCTGATTGAAATCAAGAACCACACCCACGCGTATTACGACCGCGCAGATGAGATCAACAAGGGCGTCTGGGCGTTTCTCCGGCAGCACGCCCTGACAGCCGACCCGGTCTACAAGTCGTACGTCATCGCGCGCTGAACGACAGCCAAAGGGCGCTCGATGTCACCTCGCCGGCCAACGCGGCCGCGCCGAAGGGCAGTCCTGCGCACAGGTTGCCGATGCACTCACCAGCTCCCACACGGGACGACGACCTCCATCGCCGGCTGCACCGACACCTCGACCGGATGCCGGTGTCCGAACCGGCAGGGGCCCGCCGCCGCGCGCCCCTGCCTGGCAAAACGTTATCCCTCGTGGATCACGATACTGCCGCTCGTGATCGGAAAAACCCAGACCGGACCGTCAGACCGAGGCGTGAGTTACAGGCAAGGTTGGTGCACGGCGGCGCACCATGCCCTTTACCTCTCCATAATTGAAGATTCTAAACGCGACTCTACGACCAATCCTCTCAGAAGTATTACCAACAGAATGGATCGCCGGACCCCTATTCCGAGTTTCAGTGCTTACGCTGATCGTGGGGGACGGTGCAGGTCGTGGTCGTAATTGTCGTGTTTCCGGCACCGTCTGTGGCGGTTGCCGTCAATGTGTAGACTCGCCCCGTTCCAGTTCCCGACCGCTCGGCCCGGAGCTGGATAGTACCGCCGGTGATGACAGTGTCTGGGGCAGTGTCGCCATCACCGAGACCATTCTCCGGTTCGTTACTGGTCGCAGTCACTACAAAAGCGGCTAGACCTGACGGACCAGCGCTGGCGGTTACGGTAGCCACCTGGACCAACTTATGGTTCGGGGGCCAGAGTGTGCAGGTCCCGGCAGCAGGAAGGCCTGAAATCGTAGGCGGTGTGGTGTCCTTGGCTTCTTCCCAAAGTCCCGGATAGTCGACAATAAAGGTGAGGCCTGGATCTCGGGGGTGCCACTCTGCAGATTCATCCACGGAGAATACGACGTACCCGAGAGAGGGGACATTGGGATCCGTGATCGTCGTGCTGGCCGCGGTAACAACACCCGGTACGTGATTGATACCCGCCTGCGTACTCATCCACGGTTTGCTACTTACTGGATAGGTGTTGGAATTGGAAATCTTGAGAACAATGGTGACGGTGTACTCTGTGCCAACCGTCGGATTGCTCACCGACCAATGCGCCCCATTATCGTCGCACCCAGTCTGACTTCCGGTCGGCAATCCGCTAATACTCACGCACTTGCCGCTGAGGCCCCCGCCCATGTCCACACCAATGATGCCCGTTGCCGGGAAGGCGTATCGGGAATCTTGAAGCGCCATTCTTACCGTCACGGTCTGGTCTATCGTCTCACCCGCAGGGATGATCAGCGGAGATACGGTTCGTGAAGAATCGTAGCCCGGAGTGTATGTAGTGAATTGGTTGGTCGATCCCCACCCCTGCCTGATGCCAGATTGTGGGGGCAGAGTATCTCGCCCCCAGCTCAGGGGAAATGACACAGTGGTGTCAGTCCCGATAAAGGGCGGATCTGTGTAGTACCAGCCTGTTATGGGGCCAAGTAAGCGGTTGATCGTGATATTGGGATGGTTGAAAGTTATCGCGGGGCTTGAGCCTTCGCCAGCGTGATTGTACATGCTGGCGTTCCAAGTGAGCTGGCCCAGTAACGAGGTGTCCGCGGGCACGGTATCCGACGGTGCGCTGAAACGCAGGGTTCGGTCGAGCGCAGCGTCGACTGGACCGGCGCCGGAGGCGGTTTGAGCTAAAACCGGTGCAGCGAGTACAACTAATAGAAAGATCGAACCGCATATTCCTAATGTTTTGGTCAGTTTCATCAAACTTCCTTTGATAAGGCTAGTACCGGAGGCAGCCGGAACTGGCCGCCTGCAATACTGGTCTGAGTTGAGTAGACCGGTTTCTTCGAAACCTATAGACAAGAAGAGGGATTGGCGGCCTCCGAGGGACGCCGTCTCACGGGCCGTGAACATAACGGCCGTTCTCACACGCTGATTCCGGCTTCCCGGCGGCCCGAAGAGGGGCGCTGATATGGGACACAGCAGCTCGGGATAGAGAGCGTCGCACCCGGGTCATTGCCGGTCGACTGAGCGGTGACGTTAACCGTCACGTTCGTTGGTGTCGTCGCTCCCCGCAGCCGCACCTTCCAAACGTGGTACAGCGGGGAACTGTAATCCGGACCCTGCCGGATGCCGATCTGGCAGGACTGGTACGGCTGATACCAGATACTGTTCGGGTGGGGGACCGGCTGGCTGAACGTCTGCCCCTGAGCTGGCGCTCCCGCGGACAGCAAGATCGCGACGGCGACAGCAACGGTGACGAGAAGTGCTCGGCGCATTCGATGCCTCCTCCACGGGTGACGGCCCCAGACACGCCCGAATCCCCGACCGCGTCTCGCACCTTCGCATTGAGCGGGCGCGACACGCGCTCGCTGGCTCTGCTGACAACGGGTCAGCAGGTGCGTGGTTCGCGCGCAAAATTGTCGGGTGTAGGGGCCCGATACGGATGAGATTTAGCAAGCATGATGTACGGCTCATCCGTCACTGTCAACTGAAAAATCGCGCAGTGTAGCGAGTACATGATTTGACCGTACGCGAGAGCAAGTGAATTGACCGCTTCGATGGCGGACGATACCCCGAGTAGCCGAAGGAGGCGCGATGGGGTATGCCGAGTCCGTCTGGGAGCGAGCGATGCAGGTACAGGAAGGGCGGCCGACATCTTGGGGGTCAGTGCGCGGACGATGCGCCGGTGGCGGGAGCGCTATGAGCAACGGGGGCCGGATGCGTTCTTCGACCGCCGCCGGGAAACGCCATCCCGGCGGCGCGCCTCCGGGGCGGATCTGGCGCACGTGCTGCAGTTGTATCGGGAGCGGTATCGCGGCTTCAATGTGCGGCACTTCTGCGAGATTGCCCGCCGGGAGCATC
Source organism: Acidobacteriota bacterium (assembly GCA_026393675.1). Lineage (NCBI taxonomy): Bacteria > Pseudomonadati > Acidobacteriota > Acidobacteriota bacterium. Next base: position 10,084 of record JAPKZQ010000032.1, read on the forward strand.
AGGTGACGCGGTCCTACAGTTGGGTGAAGCACGCGTTGCAGACGGCGGGCCTGGTTCCGAAGAGCCGCCCCCGTGGCCGCCATCG
>JAPKZQ010000033.1 GCA_026393675.1 Acidobacteriota bacterium
GGACTGGTCGCTCGCCTCCGATAGCTCCCCACCCCGCCTCGCGGCGGCGCAGTAATCGTCGGCTTCAGGCCGGAGAGCGTTTGCCTGGAGAGGACTTGCACCTCTCGGGTCATGGCACACTTACAGGCGCACGGATCGCCGGGCTCCAGCCCGGCCTCCCGCGTCGTCTACCGCACCGATCGCATGCGCGGCAGGCACTGCCGCGTGGTGCACTTCTCACAAAACGAAAACTCCGGGCGGAACCGGTGAATCGGGCCGGCGCCCGCCACGAGCACGCCCGACACCGACTTGAGCGGCTGCATCAGGTAGCTGTCGTTGAGGCTGATCCCAATCTCATCCGGGCCCAGCCTCTCGAACAGCTTGCGCTGCGCGCTGATGTGCCAGCCGCAATAGCCGGGGCTGTAGCCCAGCACGGCAGTCCCCTCGCCCGACACGCGCTCGCGGTATCGCGCGGCGAGCCGGTCGGTCAACAGGTCGGCCGAGACCGACGCGACGGCATCGAGCACGAAGCCGCGCGCCATGTCGTCAGCGGCAAAGAGCTCCGTAATCCTGGCGCTGACCTGTTCTCCCAGCGTGGCCACAAACAGCGCCAGCGAGTCAGCCCGCGGGTAGATCTGCTCCAGGGGCGTCTCATGGCTGTTGCGGCCTTCGCCGGCATAGACCGTGGCAAACTCCTCGGCGGACACATGGTCGACCAGGCCCCTCGGCTCGGCCAACCGCTCGAATTCATCGGTGGCCGACTCGACCAGCGCGCCCGTCCGCGAAGACACCTCCGCCGGCGACGCCATCCCCATACGCTCGAGCACATCGCCGCGCGGCGGCATCGCCTCGGCGACCGAGAACACGATGCGCTCTCTCATTGCTCGCGCGCCGGCAGGGACTCCATGCCATAGCGTCGGGCCTCGCGCTCCATCACCGACGTCAGATCCTGTCGCACCTGGTCCGACACCCGCGAAGGCGTGTAACTGGCAATCAGACGTGCCACTTCCCGCACGGCCCGTTCGCGCAGCGTGAATCCCCCGTCTTCGAGCCAGCGCGCCTGATTGGCGCGGTCGATGACCGGGCCCGGAAACGCGATCTCCTCGCGCAAATGTCGGCGCGTATGCTTCGCAATCAAGAGGTGCTTCTCCCGAAGCAGTGCCCGGAACAGCGGCATCGACGGGAAATCCTCTCTCGGCTCGATGCCCCGCAGCAGCCGCGCGGTCATGCCGCAGATTTCGTTGTCGACGACAAGCTTCTCGAGGCTCTGGCAACTCTCGAAGTCGAGCATGCCCGGACCCGAGATGCTGTTGATCCCGGACAAGGCGGCCAGCACCGCCCCAATCCCGGTTTCGAGCCCCGCCTGCGCATCGAGCTGTTTGGCATCGCTCAGCGAGATGTAGGCCTGCGTGGGCAGGCCCAGCGACTTTCCGATCTCGCTGTTGGCGCAGTCGAGCATCATCGTCTCGATCGCGCCCATTGGCGTCGTCTCGAAGCGCACGTCGAAGATGGCCGGCGAACCGCCATACAGGATGGGATGTCCGGGGCTGGTGAACTGGCTGATCACGATGCCGCTGAGCGTCTCGGCGGTCTGCTGGATGAGGCTGCCGACCAGCGTCACCGGCGCCATGAAGCCGGAGAGCGGCATCGAGATGAATTCCACCGGGATCGACCAGCGCGCGCAGTCGACCAGGTTCTGGCTCGTCACGTCGCTCCACTTGATGGGCGCCGTCGGACAGCACGAGAACACCGCCAGCGGTTTCTCCTTGAGGGCCTGCGCGCTGCCTCTGACGGCCAGCAGCAGATCCTTCATGACCTCGAACGCTTCGATGGTGAAGGCGCCCGTGACAACCGGCTTCTCACCGTAGAGCAGGCTGAGATAGAGACGGTAGCTATCCGAGATCCGCTCGTGCACGTCGGCGGGAATCAGGGCGGTGCTCTGCGACGCGATGTTCGCCAGGCCACTGACGAGCTTGGCGTACTTCACGTAGTCGGCCGTCGTCGGCTTCCGACTCCTGACGCCGTCCTCGTCAAGGATGTTGATGGCCGCCGAGCCCGGCGTGAAGTAGACGTTGCTGTCGGCGAAATCGTGCGTCTCGTTGCCGAGCGCGTCGTACAGCTTGAACGAATGCGCCACGGTGCTGAGTGCGCGATCGATGATGTCCGGCGTGAGAAGGACGTGCCACGCGTCCAGGTTCACCGCGGCCCCGTGGCCGGCCAGCATCTCCAGGACGGGCTTGTTGTGGATCTCCACGCCCAGGCCGCACAGGATGTCGCGCGCCTCGCCGACAATGCGCTGGATCAAGGTGTCGTCCAGCAACCTCAAGCTCGGTCTCATGTGTCTCCCTTTCCGTTAACGCCCCTGCAGATCCTTCTGGCGGAGGAATGCCTCGACGGCAGCCAAAAAGTCCGTCAGGTATTCCTCGCTGGCGGCTTTGCCGAGGTGCCCCACGCGGAAGATCTTGCCAGCCAGTTTACCAAGTCCTCCCGAGATCGCGATGCGGCGCTCATCGAGGAGCCACCTGCTGAATTCGGACACGGTGAACTCGGGCCGCGCATGGAACGCCGTGACCATCGGTGCCGCGAACAACTCCGGTACGTACGGCACGAAGCCCATCTTGCTCAGGCCCTCGCGGATGACCCGTCCGGCGCGGGCGTACTTCGCAACGTGCGCCGGCATCCCGACGCGAGCGATCGCCCGCAGGCTCGTCAAGACGCCGAGCAAGGTGTTCGACGACACGGTGACGGGCGTCGGGTGCCACGCGCCCCATTCCTTTGCGTACGTGCGCCAGGTCCTGAGGTTCAGGTACCACCCATGACCCACGCCGGTGTGGCTGTCGACCGCCTCCCACGCGCGTGGACTGACACTGACGAAGCCCAGGCCGGCCGGCCCTTCGAGACACTTGTTCGCGGCCGTCACACACACGTCGATCCCCCACGCGTCGACGGGGAGGTCCACCCCACCAAGCGACGAGACGGCATCGACCACCACCACGCGTCCGGCCGCACGGGCCACCGCCGCCAGCTCGCGGAGCGGGTTCAACACGGTTGTGGACGTCTCGTGGTGGATGATGGCCACGACCCTGGCGTCCGGGTGCTCGTCGCACAACGCGCGCAGCGCCCCGGGGTCGAGCGGCTGGCCAATCGGCGCCGCCAGCGGCACGACGTTCAGCGCATACGCCGCCGCGATCTCCATCAACCGATCGCCAAAGAACCCGTTCTGACCGACGATAATCTTCTGGCCGCTCGGGAGGAGGCTGCCCATCGCCATGTCGAGCACGGCGGAGGCGGGACCCGGCACGATGAACAGATCGTTGGTCGTCCCGAAGATCTGCTTCAGCAGCGTCTGGGCTTCGCCAAACGTCGCCATCCATTCGGGGCCGTAGTGACGTTGGACGGGCAGCGCCATCGCGGCGAGCACCTCACCGTCCACATCGCCGGGCCCCGGGATAAAGAGCCTCACGTGATCCGTCATTTGTGTGCCCCGAGGGCTGCCCTGGCTGTCCCCGTCTTCGCGTCAACCTTCTTCGCCAGTACCGACTTCGCGCCTCCCGCCTGCTCGTCGGCGACGTCGGTCACGACGGTGCGACTATCAGCGGGCCTTGGCACGACCGCCAGCGCGCCGCGCTCGCCCGCGATGTAGAAGTCGTCACCTTTAATCGCAAGACCCACCGGTCGATCGAGACCAGGAATCGCATAAGCCGCCACGACGTTGTGCGTGGTCAAGTCAATGGTCAGCAACGTACTAAATGCCGCGCTGATCGCGTACAGGCGCCCGCCATCAACGGTTGCGCCCGCGACATAGTACTCATCGAGCGAGCGCTTGTCGCCGCTCAACCGCAATCCGGAGTCCGTGGCGAGCGCCGGCATGAACTCCTCCGACAGCGTCAGGTCGCGTCGGTCGAAGCGCGAGATGACGAACCGCTTCACCTTCGCGTTTGGCACGGTCACCGTGTAGACAGATTTGGTCGCAGGATCGAAGGCGAGCGACATCGTGTACATCATCCGCGCGCGCACGGTACCCAGACGCGAACGCGACACCTCGTCAAACGTGTCGAACGACTCGAGGAAGAACCGGAAGTTCTTGTCCGCGTCGGCCTTGTCGTTCTCGCGGAGCACGACGTAGCTCTTGTTCTCGCCCACCGCCATCACGACCCTGCGCTCGAGGAACGTCGCGCCCGCGAACTGGCCCAGGTCGATGGAAAACCCCGGGTCGACGACCGTGTACCTCGCCACGCGTCCGAGCGAGCCGTCGGTGATGTAGACGCCGGACTGCGTCGTCACCAGGAACCGATTGGTCGCCTGCTCGTACGCGAGATCGGTGACGCTACCCCGCAGCGGCAAGGCCAGGGCGCGCTGCTCGCGAATCGGCAGCACGGGGAGGTTGGCGAGCGGCCCGGCCGCGGGATCAGCCGGCAGGCCTGCCACGCTGGGCTTCTCGATCGCCCACCGACCGCGCAGCGACACGGGTGCGGGCGACCACTCCTCGAGCGACCACACCCAGTGCTTCGGAGCAAACGAGAAGCGGATCGGATCGCTCTGGCCCATGTACGGCGGCGGCCCCGTGCTTGCGAACGCCTGGATCATGTTGCCCGCGACGACCACGAGAAAGACTCCGAAGGCGAATCGTTCGAGCGGGCGAAGGGTGCGCGGTTCGGCGCGCGTCTCGCCTTCTTTGAGCAGCATCAGCAGCACGCCCATCGTGACGGTGCAGACCCAGAAGATGAAGAGCGCCCATGTGTAGGTGTGCGCGCCCAGAATCTCGAGACTGAAGCCCTGCCCCACATCGCGCGCCGCGTGCATCCCCGTATGCCGCAGTCCCATGAAGATGCCCCACGCGCCCAGCAACACCGACAGCCCGAGGTACTTCGGCCGCGGTCCGTAGCGGAGCACGAAGAGACCAGTCAGCGCGACCAGCACCATGCCGGTGCGCTGCTCCCAGCACATCACGCAGGGCGAATCGCCGTCGAGAAACCCCAGCAGGAAGACGGCCGTGCCAACCGGTATGGCGGCCAATGTCAGCACCGTGAGCGCGAGGAGGGAATACAGGAATCCGCGCTGGGTATTCATGATGTGCCTGCGTCTCAGTAATTCACGCCCGGGAGCAGCCCGGTCCGGGTGGCCATCGAGAAGAGCCCCACCATCAGCAGGACGCTCAGCACGAGGAGGCGGAAGGCGAGGCGCTCCCTCTCGGGCTTCCGGAATACGAGATATGCCGTGATGAAGATCAGGACGAAATTCATGAATTCCACGCGATCCTCCTGTGGCCTGGCGTCCGGGGGGTCTGGGGCTTGAGACCCGGTAGGAACGGCCGAGTCTACCAGCGGACGGCCTCGATCAGCAACGCAGGCGTGCTTGCCACGGTGGTGCACGCGTGATACAAACGGCCGGCATCGGAAAGTGGAGTGCGGACACCGTAGTCGGGATTCGGGATTCGGGGGTCGGGGTTCGGGATTCGGGATTCGGGACAAACCCGGGGGCGCGATTGATCGCGCGTTCGTGCGGGAGGACGGTTTCCGAAGCGGCCCCTCGAACCAAGCCGACAGCGAAGTCCTGAGCGAAGTCGAAGGGCGTCAGTCTGCAAAACGTGCCGCGAGGGCCAAGACAGGACCGGGGCTAGGGTAGGGGCCCCGACCGTCAGGTCGGCGACACGTCCCGGCAAGGCGCGTTTTGGTGCGCCGTGAAGCGGCGTGTTCCTCGTGGGATGAAAGGAGCCCACCCCTATGAACCGCTGAGCAGTAGGGTAGCGCGGTCCCCTGCGTGAGGTCGTGAGACCTCCAGCAGAAGCGGGAC
>JAPKZQ010000034.1 GCA_026393675.1 Acidobacteriota bacterium
GGTCTAATACTTCGGCGGAGGAATCAACCCCTCCCGGTGCCTGGGAGCTCCCCTAATTCTCTAACGAGGCCTGCCTCAGACCGTGCGACGAGACCCTCCGCTCCAGACATGCTCGAAGGTCTGAGGCATGGCCTCGTTAGTATTCTGCCATCAGCCATGCAATCTGTCCTGCTGACTTTTCTGGTGGTCACGCAGGGACTGGCCACCGGATCCTACATGGCCACGGTGACGGTGATGATGGAAGGCGTGTCGAACAGTCCGGCCCGAATCCCCGTGCAACTGGTCGTGCGCAGGTAGGCTGCCCGATGCCCGACACCCACGCAACAGGTCCGCACCAAGGAATGCCCGCTCTGCCGTGAGGTCATGCGCCTCAGGACGCGCGAACGGATCGAGCGCATCCCGGGAGCGAGCCAGACGGTCACGCTCGTCGTCAAGGAATGGGAGGGCCCGGAATGCTCCTACGAAGAGGAGTTTGACGACGACGAGTAGTGTGGCAGACGGGTTGGCGAGCGCCTGACCTGCCCCGAAGATCCGACCGGCGAACGGATCAGTCCGGAGATGGACCAGCGTGTGGTAGAGCCTGGAATCAGATTGGATCGGCGCCGCACTGGTCAGCGAGCGCCCAGCCGCAGCAGGATCTCCCGACGGGTCTCGTTATCGAACTGGTCAAATTCCAACGCCGATTCGCATTCGTCGCACAGCACTTCGAATACGGCCGGGCGGTTTTCTTCGGCCACGTTCACGTCAGAGCCTTCCAGCTGGACCACGTGCATCTGCAGGGTCTTCACAAGAAAATTCTTCGCGTTGCCGCAACTCGGGCACGCTACAGCCATTGTCAACTCCTTCACGCGCGAATCCGACACGCGCCTGCTACTGATTGTATGGAATGGCAGGCGATGGAGGCAATCAAGATCTTCGGCGGGCGGCCGTGAGGTATATTCGTCATGCTGGCATCCGCCGGCTGGCCAGTGGTGCACGGGCGGCGTGGAGTAAGCGCGACATGAGCACAACGACGTACGAAATCCGGTCTGAACTGCGTGGCGGTCATTGGGTGGCCTGGGTCGTCAGGACGCCGGACGGAAAGCCCGATGGATCAATCCTGCTGGTCGGCCGGACGAAGCAAGAAGCCGAGCAGCGCGCCGACGACTGGGCGAACGGCCGGGTGAAGTAGAACCGGTTTCGTAACCCGTTCTCGCGGCCTTGGCAAGCCGCGGTACGCAGGTTATGAAACCGTCTCCAGTGACGGGTAGACCAGCACGCCACGGACGGGTGCGTCGGGAAACAGCCCGCGCGCCGCCTCGACATAGACGTCGAGCTGGCGGCGGTCAGTCTCGCGAGGGACGCCGGTCTTGAAGTCGATGACGACGACCTCGCCGCTCGGGGCGCATGCCAGACAGTCGATGACGCCGCGCACGATCCGCGCTGGCGCGCCATCCATTCTCAATGACACCGGCACTTCATAGAAGCAGGTCGCGCCGCCGAGGATCGCGGCGATGTCCGACCGGCTCCGCATGCGTCGGTACACGGAGACGGCCTGCTCGACCAGTCCATCCGGATCCTCCGCATCGTGGCGTTCGTCCTCATCGAGCAGCGTCCTGGCCCGCGCCTTGACCACATCAGGGTCAGAATCGTTTACGCCAAACTGGAACAACCGGTGCACGAGACGACCGGCTGCGACGCGATCGCGACGCCCGGAGGCGCGGCCTTTGTACTCGAGTGCCGCCTGCGGAGCCACGACATCGGTGACGGCGGCGCGTACCACCGCACCGGGATCGGCGAGCACTCCGAAGTCGTCGTCTGAACGCGCCACGCTGGGGCTCGCGAACAGCTGGTCGTGTGTGGAGTTCCCTGTTGTCCCGTCTGCGGCATCGGCCGTCCGAGCATCGCCGCCCGTCCCCGACATCGCCGGGGATGGTGCCGCTACCGACCGGCGGAATCGGTGTACGCGGCCGGACGCGGCCTGCCACTCGATGTCGGCGCCACTCGCATCTGGTTGCGCCGCACGCGCCACGGCGTCGCGCAGCGTCTTGGGCAGCACACTGGCCAGACTGCCCCGTCCCGGTGTCAGGACGCCCTTCTTCGTGGCCGACGACAGGTACAGCCGGTCGCGGGCGCGCGTGATCGCCACGTACAGCAGGCGCTTGAGTTCCTCGCTGTCGCGATCGCCGACATCTTCATCGAACTCCGCCTGGAAGTCGCCCACGGCCACCGCTTCGTCGTCGGGCGCATTGGGCGCAATCCGGATCGGATCGGGAGGGCCGCCCGCCCCACGCGCGAGATTGACGACGAACACCACCGGAAACTCGAGGCCCTTGGCCGAGTGCACCGTCATCAGGCTCACGGCGTCGAGGGCATCCACCACCGCATTTGATTCGTCGCCCGCCGACAACTGGTCAAGATCGGCGGCCAGCCTCCCGAGCGTCAGGTACCCCCGGTTCTGGATGCGGCGAATGAGCGCCCGCATCTTCTTGACGTTCTCCCGCGCCTGCTCCGCGCGCGCGCCGCGGATCTCGAAGGCATACGCCGTACGGTTGAGAATCCAGTCCACCAGTTCGGCCGGCGGTATCCGGTCGGCCAGGGCGAGCCATTCGGGCACACTCGCCCGGATCGCACCCAGTACCCGCTGATCTTCCGCGTCGAGATCGCCAATCCCTTCGGGTGGGCGCCCGTCGGAAAGAGCCGTGGCCAATCCCGGCGCAAGGCGCTGGAGCCCCGGGTCGGACAGCCGCACGAACCGCGATCGGAGGAGCGCGGCGGCCCGCAGATCTGACGCCGGATCGGCCACGTATCTCACAAGCGCGACGATGTCCTTGACCTCATCGGCGTCAAAGAACCCGAGACCCTTGTACACGTACGAGGGGATACGGCGTGATTCCAGCGCCCGCTCGAATTCCCGGTGGCTCGATCGCGACCGGAACAGGATGGCCACATCGCCGGGCCGCATCGGCCGGCGTAGGCCAGTCTGGCGATCACGAACCGTCGCGCGTTCGACCAAATCGCTGATCTCGGCGGCCACGGCGGCCGCGCACGTCCGTGCCTCGTCATCCGCGATGACGCCCAGGACAGGCTCGGCCTTCTCATCGCCTGCGTCATCGTCGAGCGGAAACTGGTCGCGGTCGTCGTACCGGAATGCGTCGGACCGCTCCGGCGCTTTCACGACCTCCTGGAAAACGTCATTGGCAAACGCCAACAGGGGCGGCGCCGAGCGGAAACTCTGCCGGATGCTTCGCAGCGGATCCTCGCCCACCCTGAGAGCGCCGATCGCCTCCGCGGCTTCGTCCAGCACGGCGACTTCGGCGTCGCGGAACCCGAAGATCGACTGCTTACGATCGCCGACGATGAAGATGGACGGCCGGAGCGGTGCATCGTCAGCCAGACCCAGTCCTTCGCCCCAGGCGCGCACCAACTGCAGGACCAGCTCCCACTGGGCGCGCGACGTGTCCTGGAACTCATCGACCAGCACGTGGTGGTAGCGCGCCTCCAGCAGGAAGCGGCTGCGGGCGAACTCGTCCATCTGCGACAGGAGTTCGCCGGCGCGTGCGAGCAATTCGCCGAAGTCGAGCACGCCGTGCGATTCGAGTGTCCGGCGGTGACGGTCCGCGGCAATCTGGAACACCTGCCACACCGCCCGGGACAACACGACGTTGAGATCGCGTCGAAGCGCGCGCATGGCGTCATCGATGCCAACGGCTATCGCGGCGAGACGCTGCTGGTGCGTCGTTCGCGCCGTCTTGCTCGAGAAACACGTCTCATCGTACTCAGAGGGCAGGCGCTTGCGGGGATCGCCACCCTTGGTCAGGAAATGCGACCGCAGTTGATCGATCAGGCTCCGCAGCGACGCCGGGTCGGGATGCTCCGCTCGCACCATCGCACGGATGGCGGCCGCGAGCATCCTGAACCTGGGATGCCCGACGGGCCCTTCGTTCAGAAACGCCTCGAGACCGCCCGGCACCGCGCGCAGCACGTCGGTCAGCCGCTGCGCTCCACGGGCACACGCCAGGGGCCCGGTCATGTCGCGCGGCCCCGCCGCGAGCACGCGGCGCAGCACGAGGGCTGCGACCTGGCGCCGTCCCAGCAGCGCCGCGAGCCCCTCCCGCAGCCGGGCCTCGCCCAGTTGGGCGAAGAGCAAGGCGACGTCTTCATGGGTGCGCGCCCGGCTCCGGGCGATTCTCAACGTGCCGTCGAGTGACTCCTCCACGAGGCGCACCATCTCGGTTTCGTCGGCGACCTGGAAGTCCGGATCAAGATCGGCTTCGAGAGGGAATTCGCGCAGCAGCAACAGGCAGAACGCGTCGATCGTGCAGATGGCAATTTCGTTGAGTCGATCGCGCAGGGTCCGCCAACGCGCCGCGTCCTCGGGCGACTGGGTCGATGCACGGCGCAGGTCATCAACGATGCGCTCGCGCATCTCGGCCGCGGCCTTGCGGGTGAAGGTGATGGCCAGGATGTTGGCCGGATCAACGCCCTGTCTGATGAGGTTGACGTAGCGTCCCACCAGCACGCGAGTCTTTCCGGTGCCGGCCGATGCCTCGAGCACGACGTTATGACGCGGGTCGACGGCGGCGGCGCGGGCATCCGCGTCGTGAAGAGGCACCGCCCCGGGCGACTCACCTGCTGTACGAGACGAGGGTGGCACGTTACTCGTCACCGACGTAATCCTTCCGGCACACGGACGAAAACGGGCAGTGCACGCACTGGTAACGCGAGTGCGGCGATGGCGGAAACTCGCCGCGCTCAATGCGGTCGACCACGTCCAGCAGCCGCGCTTCGCCTTCGGCGAGCACGGCGTCGAGTTCGCCGGCGTTCTTTGCGAGCGGTGCGTAGTGCGTCTTGCCGAACGCAATGTAGGCCGCATCGGCCGGACGCCAGGAGCGTCCACGGTACCCCTCGAGCCGCTGACGCGCGCTTGCCGCGTAGGCCGGGAGTTGAACGACCTGGTTCTTCTCCGGCGCGCGCGATAGCTTGTAGTCCAACAGCCGGAACGTCCCGTCGGCCAGCAGGTCAATGCGATCAGCGGTGGCCTTGAGCCGCACGCAGCGTTCGGTGTCTCCCGATCTCAGGCGCGTCTCGCCGTTGAGGGAGAACTCCATCAACCGCTCCACGACCGGCATGGGGCGTTCAGCTTCAATCCGGAAGACAATCTCGCCGAAGCCCGACGCGACGGCCGAGCCCATCAGGCGCACACGCTGGAGTGCGGCATCGGATTCGGAGAGCATTGCCAGGCGTTCCTCGGCGATCTGCGCGAATCGGTTGCCCGCCTGGTCCAGGTTGTCCTGGGTAATCGCCCCGCCTCCGTCCTGCTGCCACACCTCGTAGAAGCGCTGAAGCACGTCGTGAACCAGCTTGCCCTGTGCCCGGGGTCCCAGCGATTCTTCATCGTCAGGGTCCTCTTCGAGGCGAAGCACCTGTGTCGCGAAGAAGACAAACGGGCAGGCCAGATACTGATCAAGCGCGCTGACCTTGTAGGCATCCACCCGGGGATTGAATGACTGTCCGTGGAATTGCGCCAGCGACGCCGCCGTGCGGTCACGCCGGATCGACAGCCAGTCTGACGCCGACTCGCGAAGCACATCAGCGCGTATCGGGTCGAGACGCAGCGCTTCCTCCTCGAAGATCCTGGTATGACGCGGCGTGTCGTCGCGCGAGACGGCCAGGCCGCTCTCTGACAGATCCTCGAGAAACGGTGACGGCTCGACAATGGCATCGTCTTCGAGCGTGAAGGTCGAGACCACCACCTGGCGCGACGGCGCGCGCAGCAGATCGCCGAAGGCCGCGCGCTCGGCCGCCCGCGCGTCGGGCTCGGCGGGCCAGCCAAGCTGGGACAGCAGTGCTGCCGGATAGAAGATGCTCCGGCGTTCGGAACCGGGCCATTCACGCTGCGTCAGACCCACCAGGTACAGCGTCTCGAAATCGCCGAAGCGCACGGCATCGGCATCCAGCAACTGCACACCAGATCGCCCCCGGTGCGGGGCGAACGTCTGCTGACCGATCCACCGCCGGATGGCAGCCGCGGTCTCAGCCAACACCCGCGGCTCGTCGTCATGCCGACGGTGCGCGTCGCGCAAGCTGCGGATCGACGCGTGAATGGCCGCGCGCGCGCGGAGGAGTCGTTCGCGTGTCGTGTCGTCGGCTCTCGATATCCGTTCGTGGGCGGTGAGAAACACGAGCACCGTCTCGAGGTGCGTCGAGGGGTGATCGGTTCGGGTGAGCGGCGCCAACTCGTCGGCGATTCGGACGGCCGCCAAGTATGCCGGCAGCGGCGAGGAGAATCGCCTCGATCTGCCGGACCCGGTGGTCCCCGCAGACGCAGCGGACCAGACGTCGGCGAGTCTCCGCAATTCCGCGGCATCGCCGAGAAACCGCGCATCACTCAACGCGCGATCGAAGGCGACGATGTCGGCCGTCGAGAGGCGCCGGCCATCCGCGTCGAATGCGAAGACCGGAGACGTGAGCAGCGCCACCAGCGCGGCACGAGCGAAGTTCCCGTCGACACATTCGAAGATGAGGTCGAGCGCGGCGGCATACGGCTCCGACGCCAGCGGCAGGGCATCAAATGCCTCGTACGGCACACCGGCAGATGGCAACACCTGGCTGGCCAGGTACACGTACGGCAGCGGGCGCTTGAACACGATGCCGGTTCGCCCAAGTCTTACTGCCCCACTTGGCGAGGAACCGTCGCGAGCATCGCGCTTGACGCGTCTGGCGACAGCGCCCAGTTCTTCTTCGCGATCGCGATGCACGCCGTAGAGCGGAGCGTCCGGGCCGGCCGGCGCCACCAGCACGGGAGACATGCCGGCGGGCACGTCGGGCCTGACTTCCTCGTCTATTCGAGGCAACAGATCGCGAATGCGAACGAGCAATCCCGCGTTGAGCGTCGATGCGGTGGCGACGATGTCGATGCGAGCCAGACCCGTAGCCCGGGCCAGCAGATCGAAATCCGCGAGCCACAGACCGTTGGCATCTCCGGCCCTGTCGGCCACGGCCACCACGACGTGTGTGAAACGGGCGACGGGCTCCTCGATCAGGCGCTCGCGTATCCGATGTTCGTCGAGGCCGCCCGTGGCGGTCAGCCGCGCCTCGTATCCCCGGAACGCCGCCGCCATGAACCGGGTCTGCGCGAGCAGGCGAACCGCTCCCCGATCGGTGTCAACCTCGCGCGCGAACCGTTCGCCGGTGAGCCGCTCGAAGTCGACAATTGAACGCAGGTGCCGGCGCAGGGCGTCGTAGAAGGCCAGCATCTCCGCCACGATGCCGGGGCGGATGGTGAAGGGCGGTTTCACACCATCCGCGATCGCCTCGCGCGCGGCTGCGCCGAGCAATACTTCACGTTCGTGAGACGACAGGCAGGTCTGGCCACCGGCCAACCCGTCGCGCAGCAGCGTCTGCCACTCGTCGCGCGTCACCAGGTGCGGCAGCACGATCGCGCGGCGGCCTGACGCGAGCGCGCGATCTTCGAACAGCCGCCGCAGTTGCTCCGCAGCGGTCCGCGTCGGCACGATCACCGCGCGGCTCCGGATAGCTGCGAGGTCGCCCGCGATGGCCAGTTCCAGCAGGCGCTCACGAAATTCGCGAAGATCGCGTGCCCGAATCAGCCGGGTCGTCCGGGGTGTGATCACCGGAACTTCGGGGGAGCGAAAAACGCGTTGATTTCGTCGCGGGCCCGTGCCACCAGCAGCAACGCGCCGGCCGCGGCTGCCGACGCGTTGCGGGCAGCCTCCAGGTCTGACGTCTGTATCGCCGTACGGCGAGTGCCCACGGCGGCCTGCATCAACTGCACGGCACTGACCAGCGCATCATGTGAGGCGTGGAGTTCATCAGGCGGCGACAGGAGCGCCGCGATAGCTCTGGCCTCAACCAGATGGCGTTCGGCGGCCGTCAGATCGCGAAGATCCGGGCCAGACATCGAACGGATGGCTTCGGCGGCCTTGGTGACATCGTCCAGACGCTTCAGGCTGCGCTCGATACCGCGCCGGTACGCACGATACGTCTCATGGCGATACTTCCATCGATCCAGATCGAGCCGCCTCTGCCGGGCCGTGTCAAGTTGTGATTCGAGTGCGGCCACCAGCGTCCTGATTTCCGCCTGGCGCCGGCGCCCAAACTGCTCGTCCTTCTGGTGGACATCGGCTAGCACGCGCTCGACACCCTTGACATCGGCCCGCGCCACGCGTCGGTCAGCATCCCCGGTGGCGCGTGACACGAGGTCGGCGTACTGACGGTCGGTTCGCGCCGCCACTTTCGCATCGTCGTTCAGCCGGCGCCGCGTCACCTTCACCCAGGCGGCGCCCATGGAGGGCTGGTTGCGACTGAGGGTCGCCAGAATTGCCGCCTGCAGGGACATCCGGTCAGCCGGCACATCGGTGGATCGGGCCACCTCGGCCGCCAGCTCGATCGATTCCCTGGTGGTCGGAGCATCCATCAGCGGCCCGGATGGCGGCTCCAACGATGCCACGAGATCGATCGAAAAATGACGCTCCCCGGCGTCGGCGCGAATGCCGGCAATGGTCTCCTCGACGGCGGATGCCAGGTCGCGGACGTCCGCGGCGCGGTAGCCGAAATGTTGCGCCGGCCATTCCACGAGGCGCCGCCGGGCTTGTTCGGCCACGGCCAGCCGCGCCACCGAGTCGCTCGAGAACGCGATGGACGTCAGCGCGCGTGCCATCTGGTCAGTCAACGCCTTGTAGTCGGATTCGCCGCGCGTCTGTGCGTACCGGCGGTACCGCACGGTGTCGGCGTAGAGATTGGTACGCTCCCAATCGATGACATCGGATGGCAGGCTGACCATCTGCAGCATGTCCGGGCGGTTCGGATCGCCCAGAGGCAGCGTGAAGGCCACGCGGTCACCAACGCGCGCGAACTCGCCCCAGCTGACCAGCGGCAGGCCGGTCTTCAGGAAGATGCGATACAGCGCGGGCTCGAAGTTGGGCTGTGCGGCGGCGCCGGCGACCGACACCAACAACATTCCCATCGCCAGCCATTCAGAGAGGCGATGGGCACGCCGGCACACCCCGCCACCGGCCGTCGTCGCCCGCCCGTGTAGGCGGGCTTTGGCCTGGCCACGCCGAAGCCGAAGCGGAGGCGGGTTGCCCTGCGATCCGGGCGCCGCGCTCCGGACTATCGTTGCCGTACTTCGGATTCGGGGCACTTGGCAAGCGTAGTGCGGGGTCCGGAGAGCGTCAAGCGAGACGTCGCCCACCGCCGGAAAACGGCCCTGTGGAAAAGCTGTGGATGTTGACGGGAAAGCCTGTGGACGACCGGACAATCGAAAAGAAACCACGCGGAAGAACATGGCGGCGCGCACGGCTCTCACCTGTGGATGCGACCTTCGTGCAGATCTTCGCTTGATTGCGTGAGTGAAACGCATAGAATGCATGAGCTTCCACAACGGTAATGTTCGGCGGCGGTAATCATCCATGGCGACGGTCATTCATCGGTTCGAAAAGGAAATCGGCGGACACCTCTATGTGATCGAAGCGTCCCCGATCCATGCGGATCGCTGGCGCGCTCAGATTGCGCGGCGGCCAGGGATGGCGTCGGCGCTGATGCCCTTCTATGGAGCGACGCCCGACGATGCCGCGACGCGGCTGGTCCAGTGGCTCTCGCTCGCGCACCACGTCTCGACCGACCCCGCCAAATAGGTTCACCCATGACGCTTCTGCGATCACGACTGGTCGTTGTCTGCCTTGGCCTGTTAATCGTCGGTACCACCGCCGCGGCGGCGGCCGAGCTGCCGCGCGTGAAGATGGTGGCCACCGGCGGCACGATCTCGAATCGCATGGGCGGCCGGCTGACGGCCAACGAGCTGGTCGCGATGATTCCCGACGTGCAGCGGTTCGCGCGGCCCGAGTTCGAGCAATTCTCCAATGTCGCGAGCTCCGAGATCACGCTTGACCAGTGGCTCGCCTTGTCGCGGCGGCTGAATGACCTGTTCGCCACGCAGCCTGATCTGGCCGGCCTTGTCGTGACATCCGGCACTGACACGCTGGAGGAACTCGCCTACTTCCTGCACCTGACCGTGCGCGACGAGCGGCCGGTCGTGGTTGTCGGGTCGATGCGCAATCCCAGCACGGTTGGCTACGAGGGCGCGGCGAACCTGCTCGAGGCGTTTCGCGTGGCGGCCTCTCCGGATGCACGAGGCAAGGGTGTGCTCGTCGTGCTGAACGATGAGATCAATTCGGCGCGCGAGGTGACGAAGACAGATGCGCTGAGGCTGCAAACGTTTCAGAGCCGCACCGTGGGCGTGCTGGGTGTGGTCGACGCGGACCGCGTCGTCTTCTACCGCGGCACCGTCAAGCGACACACGTCCCGCAGCGAATTCGACGTCTCGACGATCACCGCGCTGCCTCGCGTGGATGTCGTGATGGTGTACCAGGACGCGCCCGGCGATCTGATCAAGGCCGCTGTCGACTTTGGCGCGAAAGGAATCGTGATCGCGGCGGCCGGTGCCGGTGCCACCAGCGGCACGCAGTCGGACGCCCTCTCGTACGCGGCAGACAAGGGCGCGGTCGTGGTCACGACCACGCGCGCCGGCAGCGGCAGGATCTCGGGAGGGCGGTCGATGGGGGCGCCTCCGGCTGCCGTCATCGGCGCGACGCCCGCGGCGCCTGCGACCGTTCGAGCGAGCGGATCCGCCACGGGTGCTGGCTCACAGGCGACGGGCCCGGCTCAGGCTCCGCGCCGGCGTCGGGCCTTCGTGGGCGGCGAGGACCTGCAGCCGATCAAGGCCCGGATCCTGTTGATGCTCGCGCTGACGAAGACCAGCGACCCGGCCGAGATCCAGCGGATGTTCCTGGAATACTGAAAACGTGGTTCCACACCGCGTTTTCCTGGCGCGTTGGCGACTGGCTCCTGGTCGCTGGTTTGCGCTAGAATGTCTGTTCCATCGTATGTGGGCCAGTAGCGCAGATGGGAGCGCGCGTGAATGGCATTCACGAGGTCACGGGTTCGATCCCCGTCTGGTCCACCACCTCTTTCTTCCGTGATTCAACCCGGGTCAGGTGCTCTCGCGCGAGCCGTAGGACTCATTCACGTCAACGCGGCGGGTCTGATGCGCCGCAGAAAGACAAGGCCGTATGGATGTCTCTGATTGGCAGAAACGAGCAGGCGCGGTGATTGACGTCGGCAGCCTGCCGTCGTTCTCGCTCAAGGGGCGGGGCGGCATGGTCGGCAGGATCGGAATCATCCTGCTCGTCGTGATCGGGCTCTTCTCCACCTACTACCAGATCAGCCCGGACGAAGTGGGCGTCGTGCAGCGCTTCGGCCGGTTCATAGGAAAGACCGAACCCGGGCCCCACTTGAAGATCCCGTTGATCGACACGGTGACCAAGGTGCCTGTGCAGCGCCAGCTTAAGGCGGAGTTCGGGTTCCGGACGAAGGTCGCGGGCGTGCGATCAACGTTTGAGGAGGCCACCGACGAAACCAGCGGTGAGTCGCAGATGTTGACCGGCGATCTCAACGTGGCGGTCGTCGAGTGGATCGTCCAGTACAAGGTGAAAGAACCCGACAAGTACCTCTTCAAGGTCCGCAAACTCGACTCGACGAACCGGTACGAGGAGACGACGTTTCGCGACATGAACGAGGCGGTCATGCGGGCTGTGGTCGGCGACCATAGCGTTAACGAGGTGCTGACGGTCGGACGCGAACTGGTCCAGCTCGAGGCCAAGACGCAGTTGCAGCTGCTCTGCGACCGCTACGAAACGGGCCTCGAAATCCTCCAGATCGTGTTGCAGGACGTGAACCCTCCGGACAAGGTGAAGCCGGCGTTCAACGAGGTCAACCAGGCGATTCAGGAAAAGGAACGCAGCATCAATGAGGCCTGGGCCGACTACAACCAGACCGTGCCTAACGCGCGCGGCGAGGCCGAGCGGGCTATCCGCACGGCCGAGGGGTACGCCCTCGAACGCGTCAACAACGCGCGCGGCGACGTGTCGCGCTTCGTCAATATCTATGACGAGTATCGCAAGGCGCCCGAGGTCACCCGCCGGCGGCTGTACCTCGAGACCCTGAACGATGTCCTGCCGAAAACGGGACGCAAGCTCATCGTTGACGCGAATATGAAGGGGCTGCTCCCGCTCCTGAACCTCGACACGATCAAGCAGGAGGGCAAGCAGTGAAGACCCCAATCATCGCCGTCGTCATCGTGCTCGCCTTGCTGACGTTCTGGAGCGCGCTCTATACGGTCAGCGAGACCGAGCAGGCCATCATCACGCAGTTCGGCGAACTGGTCGGACAGGCGCACACCGATCCCGGCCTGCACATGAAGATGCCCTTCATCCAGCAGGTGATCAGGTTCGACAAACGCTGGCTCGAGTGGAGCGGCGATCCCACGCAGATCGTCACGAAGGACAAGAAATTCCTGTCGGTGGAAACCTACACGCGCTGGCGCGTCAAGGACCCCATCCTCTTCTATCAGCGCGTCAGGGACGAGCGCGCCGCGCAGTCGCGCCTCGACGACATCGTGGACGGCGACACGCGCAACGTTGTCGCCAGCAACGATCTCATCGAGGTCGTGCGCACCACCGATCGCAAGTTCGCCGAAATCGAGGAAATCGCCGACATGGGTACGGCCGAGGCGAGCAGGCCCATTACCACGGGACGCACGAAGATTACGCAGGCCATCCTCGAGAAGTCGCGTCCCATCGTGGCCGAGTTCGGCATCGAACTGGTGGACGTCCAGATCAAGCGCGTCAACTATGTGCAGGACGTCCAGCAGAAGGTCTTCGAGCGGATGATCTCCGAGCGGCGGCGCGTCGCCGAACGATCACGTTCGGAAGGCCAGGGCAAGGCGGCCGAGATCCGCGGCCAGAAGGAACGCGAGCTGAAGGGCATCCAGTCGGAGGCGTACCGCAAGGCCCAGGAGATCATGGGCAAGGCGGACGGCGAATCCACGCGCATCTATGCCGAGGCGTACAGTCGCGACCCGGAGCTTTACCAGTTCCTCAAGACGATGGAGACGTACAGGAGGACGTTCGGGCAGGACACGACGCTGATCCTGTCGACCGAGGGAGAGTTCTTCAAGTACCTGAAGCAGAGCCGATAAGGCGAGCGTAGTCGGCGGGCGTGTCGATGTCGGCACACGCGCCGTCGTCATCGACAGGCACGTTCACGAGATCCTGATCGTGCGCGCGGACCACGGCCTTCGCCCCGAGGGCCGGGTCCGCGTGCCGCAGTTCGTCAAACACCGCGCGCGCGAACAGCACCGGGTGCCCATGGCGGCCATGGCTCGCCGGACGAATAATCGGCGAGTGTGTGCGGCGGTAGGCCTCGAGAACAGCGGCAATCGTGCCTGCCGCAACCAGAGGCACGTCCACGAGGCCCACGACCACTGCCTCGACGCCTGGCTTGTCGGCCAGCGCGAGTCCCACGTGAAGCGATGAGAGTTGGCCGTCGTCGCGCCCGGGATTCTCGACGACTCGCGCCGGTATCCTGGCGTCGACGAGAGTCGCATCAACGGCGTCCCGCTCAGGACCAGTGACAACGACGAGATCGTCGATTCCAGCGGCGATGAACGCGCGCGCCAGGCGAACGACAAATGTGTCAGCCCCAATCGGAAGGAGTGCCTTGGGACGTCCCATCCGTGTCGAGGCCCCGGCCGCGAGAATCATGCCAATGACCATTGCGTGACTATCCTACACTTCGACTCCCCTGTGTGCCACGCCACAGTGACATTACATCCTCAGGCCGGCCGCGCGAGACCCGGGCAGGCGTCGTGCGCCCCAATCCCGGGAGACACCCGTAAATGTCGCTAACGGCTTGACTTCCAGTAGCGATGCCCCTACACTGGCGGCAATTCCCGACCCGATTGGCCCGCCAGGCCTTCGTCTCTACGGCGAATGTTCGGCGGTCAGGTCGTACGTGTGGGAGCCCCAGGACGATCCTGGGGAACATCTGTTCGGAGGATCAGGAAATGCAAACCGGGACAATCGCACGCCTCCTCATCGACAAGGGTTTCGGTTTTATCCGCGATGAGGCCGGCCTCGAGCACTTCTTCCACCGGAGCTCCGTGAGGGGCGCGGTTTTCGAGCTGTTGCGCGAGGGCCAGCGCGTGGAATTCGTGGTTGAGGAGTCGCAGAAGGGACCGCGGGCGGGCGACGTTCGTCTGATCGAGGGATAGGGATCATTCCGGCCGTCCGACTCCGGCGTTTGGTCGGGGCCGGCCTCGTCGCTCGTCCTCGTCGCGTGTCGTGATAGCTGCTGCTGGCGCCCCCCTGCGCGGGACTCACTCACGACCCTCCAGCGCGTCGAATCTGCCGACTCATCATCCGCCCGGGTTCAGGTGGGCGCTCGTGATCCGTACGCCCGTTCCTGCCTCTCAACCCAGTCGCGTTCCCCATGGTCTCACGCAGGGTCGCTGATTCATTGGCGCGGCCCTCGGCCGTCCGCTGTCCCACAACAAGCGAGCTCAGGGTATAGTTTCTCAACGGAAGCGAACGGGGCCCGGTGGCCCTCCCGGTCTTCAAAATCGGTCGCTCCCCGCTACACGCGGGGGGGCTGGGTTCGACTCCCAGGCGCTTCCGCCATTCGACTCACCCGCGGTGCACTAACGACGCCCGCGGGTTCGCTCATGGCGGGCCGGGGCTCGCCGCGGCCATGGAGAATGCCCTGAGCGATCCAGCGCCAGCAAACAAGTCCAAGGGCAGCCTGTCGCGTTGGATTCCTCGAAGAGGAGAGTCAGTCTTAAGCAGGGACCGCACCCGCCGGCGACATCACGGCCGCTGCCCCGCCCTCGCGAAGTCATGCTCGTGTCACTAAATTGCACGGTGATGCCCAACCCTGGAATCGTCGCCAGTGTCTAAATGTCTCATGGAGGATCACATCATGAGACCAGCGCGACTCGGGCTGCACGTGCTCGTTGTTCTGTCCATGACCGCAACCCTCGCTGCACAGCCGTCCGCCGCCACCGGGGCCGCGCGCCTTCGGTTTCTCTTCTTCCAGCGCGATTTCGCGACCGCGGTGATCGAAGGCGAGAAGCTCGTCGCGAAGTCTCCGAACGCCGCCGAACTGAAGGCATGGTTCGTCCTGAACGTGGTCCGCGGCGGGGACGAGAAGCGGGCCGTCGCCCTCGCCGAGGAGATGACGACGAAGAAGGCGCAGTACGCCTGGTCCTGGTTCGCCCTGGCTGGTGCGCTCAACTACCAGCGCGAGCGCCCGGCCGACGCGGTGGCCGCGGGCGAGAAGGCGTTGACGCTGTTGCCCGGCAACGCGGACGTCATCTGGATACGCGCACAGACACTCGCCAACGACGAGAAACGGCGCGACGAGGCGATCGCGTTCGTGGACGGCCAGCGAGCCCGCGTCAGGAATCCCGCCGAGATTCTCGTGACGAAGGGCTATGCGCTGTACATGCAATCTTCTGGCGCCGCGCGCGACGAGGCAAAACTGAAAGCCGCCCTTGCCTCCTTCGAGGAAGCGCGGCAAGTTGACCCGACGAACCTAGGCGCGTGGTATCTGCCGGGATCCTACCTGAGCGGCCTTCGACGCAGCGACGAAGCCTATCCGCTGCTGAAGAAGGCGGTCGAACTGTCCCCGAACTCCACCGACGTGCATCAGGCGCTCTGGCGAGCGATAAACGGAAGTCGCGAGTTCGGCGCTGATAGAAAACAACAAGAGGTCAAAACGGACGTCGACGCGTTCCTGAAGGCGCAGGGAGACCGCCCGGCGGCGCTATATGCCGTCGCGATGATCTCGCGCGACATGAAATGGACCGACAGACAGCAGGAAACGGAGGAGAAGATCCTCAAGGATTTCCCTGCCAGCGTCGAATCCGAATGGGTCACCGCGTACCGTTGGAGAGACCTGGGCAGCACGATGGAGTCCGCGCAGTCGCCAGAGTATCGCCGGATCCTGCGGGACTTCGTAGCCCGCCCGCAGCATCACCTGGAGGGTCTACTGGGCGAGGCGTATCGGAATTACTTTGGAGTTCTGTCAGCCGACAAGTCGTCTTCGGGCGACGAACTGTACCGGGCGGCCGAGGGCGCGTTGAAATACGAAACGATCAACCCGCGTGTCACGTGGGTGGGCACGGCTCTCGCTCTCGCCGATCGCAAGGTGCATCTCGCCGACGCCGAACGCATCGCCCGCGAGAGCATTGGAGTCTTGAAGAAGAAGATCGACAGCCAGCGATCGTCGTACGAGACCCCAGTGGAATATGAGCGCGCCGTCAACTGGTTCACCGCGATGGGCCACGACGCGCTCGGCTGGGTCCTGCTCGCCGAAGGCCGCACGGCGGACGCCGAGAAGGAGTTGCTCGCGGCGTTCGAGCTCGATCCCCGGAGCCGGTCGAACCTGGATCATCTGGGCCGCTACTACTTGGCGACAAAAGACGAGACAAAGGCGGAAGACTACTTCGTCAAGGGGCTCGGGGTGCAGGCTGTTGGCACCAATCCCTGTGAGGCGTCTCTCCGATCCCTGTATGAGAAACGGCGCGGCAGCCTCGGGGGGTTCGACGAATACCTCTCAGGACTCAAGGACGCCGATCGCGCGAAGCGGAAGGAACGCGTGCTCGCCGAGCGTGTGTCCGCGCCGGCGGCCGTCCTCCCTTTCAACCTGAAGACGCTTGACGGCCAGCCCGTCTCGCTCGACAGCCTCAAAGGCAAGATGGTCGTCATCAACTTCTGGGGCATCTGGTGCGGCTGGTGCGTCAGGGAACTGCCTGACTATCAGAAGTTGTTCGCCAAGTACGCAGGCGACACGGGCGTCGTGATTCTGACGATCAACAACGACAGGAACCCGGACGACGTACCGCCGTGGGTGGCACAGAAGAAGTACACCTTCCCCGTTCTGATCGATGACGGCTACGTGGACAAGGTGCCACTGAACACGTTCCCGACGACGTGGTTCCTCGACCAGCAGGGGCGGAGAGTCTTCGAGAAGATCGGCTGGAGCGAACAGTTGCTCGAGGAGTTCAGCTGGCGCATTGATGCCATCCGAGCGGCCCGGCCGCCTTCGTGAAAGGCTCCCGACCGCGCCAGCGCAGCGTGATGCTTCTTCAGCGCAGCGCGTGACGCCTGCTCAGCGCAACGTGAACTGGAGTTCGATAGTCACCCACATGGCCACCGGTTTGCCGGACTGCCTGGCGGGCAAGAATCGCCACTGGCGGGCGGCGTTGATGGCCTTCTGATCGAGACCAAAGATCGAATCAAGCGAGCGGACGACGCGGCACTGCCCAACTGTACCGTCCGCCCTGACGACGCAGTCGAGCTTCGCGGTACCTTGGATCTTTGCGCGCATCGCCTCAGCCGTGTACTCAGGCTTGACTTCTTTCTTCAATACCGGGTCCTCGATTCCAGCGCCAGGCCTGCGTGGTCCGTCCCCTGTTCCGCCATCGGTGCCATCGCCGATGCCCGGGCCATCACCGTCACCGATGCCGGTGCCCTTGCCCTTCCCCATGCCGTCGCCGATCCCGGAGCCACGGGATGCGCCGACGTCGTTCAGACCAACCAGCGACTCGTCGAGTTGGGACTTGACGGGAACGAGGTAGTCGGGTGCCGGCAGCGCATCCTCAGGGAGCTTGACCGGCTGAACGTCGGGCATGTTCTGCTTCGGTACGGCCAGCTTCTCCTTGCGCGGCGGTTCGATGGAGCGATTCCCACCGCCTCCGCCGCCCCCGCCAGGCCCCGGCTGCTGCAGCCAGACGACACCAGTGACCGCCGGCGCGTGCCGGACGTCAACCAGCGGTCCCGGCGCCAGGGCGATCCAGAGGAATGCGCCGACGACAACGGTATGGATGGCGAGCGAACCCGCGAGAGAGCCTCCCATACGAGGCGCCCGGGTCTCGGAGGAGAATCGCATCTAGCGCTTTAGACGCGTGTGGCCCGCGCCTGGTCGCCAGAGGCTACGCCGTCGTGGCACTCTGCAGCGGCTTCCGATCGGCAGGACGTTCCTCGCGGTTGGCCAGTGTCCAGCCGAAGACCGCACCCCCGATGACGAGCGGGAGGAAGAGTTTGGCGAGTGCGATCCACGGGTTTCCCATCATGGACAGCAGGTGCAGATGCGGGTCCGCCTTCACGAGCGCGTAGATTTCCCACGGAATCGGAAAGAGCAACGCACCAATCACGGTCGGCCATAGACGCCCCGCCGAAAGGCGCCGAGATGCCAGGACGAGCGGGCAGTACACGGCCGCGACAACTGCCGAGAAGAAGAAGCTCAACAGCGCGGCCCAGGTGAGGATGGCGACTGCCACCTGGATTCCGATCGTAAAGGTGAGCGGACGCGCAGTGAAGATGAGGCCGAAGGACTGCAGAACGATGTAGGCCATCCCAAATGCTCCGGCACTCCAGACCAAACCTCGCATGGCGAGTCGGAAGCGGGATTGACCCTCACCTCTCCGGTCGGTACCTATGGTCGCCGCAAGAGCACTTCCGAACAAGACGAATCCCATGAGAATCGCGAACCGACTCGCGAGCAGGTACCATGGCGGCAGTTGAGGGCCCACGAAATACAGCGACCCGATGATGAAGGCTCCGCCCATCATCACCCCGACGCTGACGCAGTTCATGAACATCTGTCGGAAGCCCGCACCAAGCCCCAGCTTGCGTAACACCACTGGTGTCGCGATGGCCATCAGGAAGAACGGGGCGACTTCAATCTGCCCAATGCGGGCCATGAGATCGCCCTTCAGGGAGGAGGCAGCAACCAGCAGCGCTGCACCAATCGCCCCCAGTATCAGCACAGCAGCCCATCGACGCATGAGCATCCTCCCGGTCATCACTTGGTTGATCAGCACGCGAGACAATCCAGCGCAGCCCCTCAGGTACGCGATCCATCGGCGTGTCCGATCCGGGCCGGCCGACTCCACTTCGTACTGCAGATCGGCGAGCGTCGGCGTTACGGCCGACTCGAACAGCTCGCGGCCGCAGATCGCCCTGGACAACTTGTAGAGTCCGCTCCCCGCGGCACGATCGGGCAACGGCTCGCCGCTCATCGCTCGGTCGCCCATGACAACTCCTTGGCGAGAACGGTCCAAGCTCGAAGGGCTCGTTCGCCGAGCCCCGTTGCGCGATACATGCGGCGAGGCAATCCAATAGCTCCCGCAGCGCGGGGTTCCTGTTCGGATTCGACGTAGCCCTTCTGCTCCATCCGCCCCAAGGTGACGTAGACCGTGCCTCGTTTGAGGCGGTGGGCGGAGGATTCGACGAGCTGAAGACCGAACATCGGGCCGCCCGATACCAGCAACTCCAGAACGAGCCGTTCCTTGCCTGGCAGGGTGGGAATCTGTGGCATGCTGCGCATGATTGTTATCTTATACAATGTAAGACCGATGTCAATTGAATATTTGTCCATATTCGTCGGGTTCCTCCGACTCGCTCTCCGACTCGTCCCGACTTCCGACGTTGTACGACAGAAGGGATGACGGCAGTATCTACGAAGACTTTCGTTGACATATACGAAGTGCTTCGTATATCTTCGGCCTGATGACACCCACGCCACCCAAACCGACCGACGCCGAGCTCGCGATTCTTTGCGTGCTCTGGGAACGCGGGCCGAGCACCGTGCGTCAGGTTCAAGAGACACTCGAACAGGACCGGCCCACTGGTTACACCACGGCCCTGAAGCTCCTCCAGATCATGACGGAGAAGGGCCTGGTGGAACGCAACGCGTCCGAGCGCACGCACGTCTACTGGGCCCGCCGGTCCGAGCAGCAGACGCAACGCCAATTGGTGGGCGATCTGGTGGAACGCGCGTTTGACGGATCGGCGGCCAGGCTGGTGATGCAGGCGCTCGCCACCCGTCGTGCGACGCCGGAGGAACTCGACGAGATTCGCAGTCTGCTCGATCGGCATACAGGGAGTGACACATGATCCCCGAATCGATCAGCCCTATCCTCGGACACCCGATCGCCCGCGCGCTTGGCTGGGCGCTTGTCCATTTCATCTGGCAGGGGGCCCTCATCGGCGTCGCGGCCTCCGTGGCGTTCACGATGCTGCGCCGCACGCGCGGCCAGGCGCGCTACCTTGTCGGGTGTGCGGCCCTCATGCTGATGGCGCTCGCGCCTGTGGCCACGACCTTCGTGACACTGCGCGCGATCGACTCGACCAGCGCCGTGCCGCGCGGCATGGGCGCACCTGACACGACCGCGCCTGTCCACCAGACATCCGTCCCTCTCGATGGGCATGGCACCGCCACGGAGGTACGGCCCGGCTCGAGTTCGGGTGCGCAGGTGTCACGCGCGGCGGTCGCGGCATGGATACCGTCAATCCTGGCGGCGTGGATCGTCGGCGTCGTGCTGCTGTCGGTGCGCCTCGCGGCGGGATGGACCCTGCTGCACCGCCGCCTGTACCACGAGCACCAGATGGCGGCGCCGACCTGTCAGCATCGTCTCGCGCGGCTGTCGGCGCGGATGGGCATCACGCGCAGGGTCAGGCTGCTGGTGTCCGCGTGCGCGGAAGTACCGTGCTCGGTGGGCTGGCTGCGCCCGGTTGTGCTGCTGCCCGTCAGCGCGCTGGCCGGCCTCTCCCCGCAGCAGATGGAGGCGATTCTCGCGCACGAGCTCGCCCACATCCGCCGCCACGACTATGTCGTCAACCTCCTGCAGACCGTCGTTGAGACGCTGCTGTTCTACCATCCGGCCGTGTGGTGGGTGTCACACCGGGTTCGCGTGGAACGCGAGTACTGCTGCGACGACTGGGCCGTGGCGATGTGCGGCGACACGGTTGGCTATGCGCGCGCGCTGGCCGAGTTGGAGCACCTGCGCCAACCGAGCCCTTCACTAGTCCTCGCGGCGGCGGGCGGGTCGTTGCTGACGCGCGTGCGTCGCCTGCTCGGCGCGCCGGACGCGTACCGCGGCAAGGGACCGCAGTGGGAAGTAGCGGCTGTGGTGCTGATGCTCCTCATCGCGTTAACGATTGGATCGCAGGCGCTCGACCGTCAGGGCGCTACGCGTCCGAGTGCAGATGCACCGCCTGCCGCACCCTCGAGCGGAGCGCGTCCCAGTGCAGGTGTGCCGCCTGCCGCGATCTCGAGCGTGGCGCCGCAAGGCTCCGCGCTTGCTGTGGCACCGCAGGCACCGACGGCGGTACCGGTCACCGCTCCCGGCCGCGTTGACGCGATCGACATCGCCGGCGACGCGTGGGACCAGATGCCACCGGCCCCACCGGCGCCGCCATCTTCCCCGGCTCCACCACCCGATCCGTCCGGGACGCCACAGGTGCCACCGTCGCCGCCAGCGCCACCGGCACCGCCGGCTCCCCCAGCGCCACCAGCACCGCCAGCGCCACCGGCACCACCGGATCCCCCAGCACGGCCCGAGGGGTTCTTCGCGCGTCTTGGCGAGTGGTTCGATTGCCTTACGGGCTCCGGCGACTGGCCCTGGGGTTCAAAACCGAGCCAGTCCCGTTGGTCTTTTAGCGAGAACGGCCATGGGTTCGACGTGCGGACCAGTGGAACCGTGGTGTTCACAGACGATGAGACCGACGTGAAGAGCATCTCCGCAGGCGGGTACTTCACGCTCACCGAACGCAACAACGGCACCACAACGTACGAGGTTCGCGCGAAGGCCGACGGATCGCTTGAGCGGCTGTGGAATGGCAAGCCGGTGGGGACAGAGGCGCGCGCGTGGCTGTCCCGGGCGCTGCCGGAATTCCTGCGGCAGTCGGGTTTCAACGCCGAGGCGCGCGTCACGCGCCTGCTGGCCCAGAAGGGCGCGGCGGGGGTGCTCGACGAGATCACGGCGCTGAAGTCGAGCTATGTGAAGCGGATCTACTTCGAAAAACTCTTCGCGAAAGCAAAGCTCGATCCCGCGACGATGGCTCGCGCGATCCGCCAGGCCGGCGCCGAAATCACATCCGACTACGAACGGGCGTCCGTGCTGGTTGATGCCACGAAGCTCGGCCTGCCCGACGACTCCTGCCGCCTGGCGTTCGCCGAGGCGACACGCGCCATGAAGTCAGACTACGAAAAGCGCCGGGCGCTCTCGGCGCTCATCGATGCCGGCCCCATCACCCCACAGGTCGCGAGCGTGATTGTCGAATCCGCCCGCGCGATGAAGTCGGACTACGAGCTGGCTGGCCTGCTCGTCCAGGTCAACCGGACGCAAGCCATGAACCCGGCCAGCGCGGATCTTGCCCTGACGCTGGCGGACGGGATCAAGTCCGACTACGAGCGGCACCGGGCGCTCTCCGCCCTGTTGAAGGGGCGAACGCTCGATGAGAACACTCAGACACGGCTCCTCGAGAGTTCCGCCCGCATGACATCCGACTACGAACTCGGCGGGCTGCTCGTGGAACTGCTCCGTGGACAGCGCCTCGCGGGTCCGTCGCTCGACGCGTTCTTCAAGGCCGTCGCCACGATCGACAGCGATTACGAACATGCCCGCGTCCTCAAGGCGGCGCTTGCCCTGCCCTCTCCGAGCGCGGAACTGCGCGCCCGGGTCATCCAGTCGGTCGCGACGATGAAGAACGATTACGAGCGGGCCAACGTGCTCGTCGCGGCCGCGAAGGGCGCGACCTTCGATGCTGCCATGCGCAAGGCATTCCTGGACGCCGCCGACGCGATCAAATCTGACTACGAGAAGAACCGCGCGCTGGCGGCTCTTGCCCGCACGCAGGAGTAAATCTACTTGGCTGCTTCGGTCTGTTTGGCCTTGAGTTTCTCTTCGCGCGACGTCTTGGCAATCCCGGCCAATTCCAGATCGTTCTGCTGTCCGGCGGCCAGCGCCGCCGGGTCTAACTTCAACGAGTGTTCGGTCGTGGCCAGCGGCACCACGCGCCCGCCGGTATAAATCTGGTGGCGGCCGTTGAGGTCGTACCACTTCGCCAGCGTTGCCGTCTGGTGCTGCTTCTCGACGATCTGCCGCCAGCCCACGCCGGTGTTGTACGCGCAGAACGAGACTTCGCCTTCCTCTGTGCCGTAGGGGATGATGCACTGGTGCGTGCGCCGGAAATCGTACGTCCAGAGATCCTGGAACCACATGCCCGCCACAAACAGCAGCAGCCACCGATCGGAGCGGCGCCGCTTGATATCTTCGGCTGTCCGGTCCTTGCCCACCTTGCCGTAATCGTGCTTGGTCGCACCGAACCCCTTGTCGATTCTCGCCAGCAGGTCGAGGATGCGCAACTGTTTCGGCGACGAGAACGGATCGAAGTTGCGAAGCACTGATACGCCCACCGCCAGGGTCGACGGGTACAGCACCTGATCCATGTAGGGAATTCCAGAGAGCAGCTTGACCAGCCACATCGGCCGCCTGAGACGCACGGCATCGTTGATGATCGCGACGTCCTTATTGGCCCGCTCGAGATTGAGGAACCGGGTCAGGACCACGCGCTCCTTCGTCTCCTTGTCAACCAGCACCGCCATCCCCGCGCCGCAATCCGGGTGGCACCCGCAATTCACGTGGCCCCACTCCGCCGACGGGCCATGCGTCAAATCAGCCCAGTCAGCGAAGCCCCCCATCAGCGATATCGGGAACCAGTCGCGAATCGGATCGCCAATGCCCGTCTGTTTCTTGATGTCGTGCGCCAGATCCGCGATGGTGTAGCGCTGCGCGGCCCGCCGCTCGTCCGAGATCGCCTCGTCGCGGCCCGTGAACGACACCGGCTGGAACGCAATGAACGACAGCCTGTTCGGATTGTCGAGAGCGAATTCGACGATGCGGCCGACCTGTTCGTTGTTGACGCCATTGATGATCGTGCTGACGAGCACGATGTCAACGCCCGCCTTGTACAGGTTCTCGATGGCCTGCAGCTTCACGTCGAACAGGTTGCCCACGTGACGGTGCGAATTGGCCGCGTTGCCGATGCCGTCGAATTGCAGGTAGACGAACCGGAGGCCGGCATCAGCCGCCTGCTGACAGAACTCGGGACTGCGCGCGAACTCGATGCCGTTGGTCGCCGCCTGCACGCTGTTGTAGCCGACCTCCTTGCAGTAGGCCACCGCTTGGAGGAAGTGCGGAGAGATCGTCGGCTCGCCGCCCGAAAACTGCACCGACATCTGCCGGCGCGGCTTGATCGAGGCCGCCCGGTCCAGGATGGCCTTGATCTCCGGCCAGTCGAGTTCGTGGACGAAGCCTACCTGATTCGCGTCAGTGAAACACGGGTCGCACATCATGTTGCAGCGGTTGGTCAGATCGACGGTAAGCACCGCGCCGCGCCCGTACCGGAGACTGCTGAACCCATGCTCGTGGAGTCCGGCATCGCCATGGACCGGGATGTCGCCGCCCGGGAACATCTCGCCCATCCGTTTGTAGAACGCCGGATCGGTCGACAGGACGTCCTCGAAATGACCATGTGCCGGGCAATCCTTGACCATCAGGATCTTGCCGTCCCGTTCGATGATCTGGGCGGGAATCTCGCCGGCATGCCCCTTGACGAAGACGTCTGGACCGGCCTTCCCGTCCACCACCTGCTGCCGCAGCTCGGGGACGCAGACCGGACAAAGTGACGTCGTCTCGCGCGGTACGCCCAACGGCGGCCTGAACTTCTCCTTCGACTTCAGGAGCGGCACGTCCGACCACTTCGGCGTGAACGACTTGTTCTTCGAGAACAGGAAGATCGGAAGCATCAGATACCACACCACATTAGCCACGATGCAGAGCAGTTTCTCGACGTACTTGTGCGGAGGGTGCATAGCGTTCTCCTGTCAGAATCCTCACGACCGGCCGTGCCACCACGTGCGGCCCAGGACCGCCACCCGAGAGCACCCGGACTCACGGGACGGACAAATTCTACCTATCAAACCGGGTGAAAACTCGATGGAATAGGGAGTGGGCGGTCCGGCGGGACCAAGGGGCACCGATGACTGTGAATGGTCATCGGCGATAAATAAGGTCCGACATGTTCTGGCGGCAGGTACCGGCCGTTGACGCCCGGATTACGCCCGGATGAGGGTTGCTCCCCAGCTCATGCCGGCGCCGAAAGCCACGCACAGCACGAGCCCGCCCGGCGTGATGCGGCCCGTGCGGACGCCTTCGTCCCAGAGCAGCGGGATGGTGGCGGCGGTGGTGTTGCCGTACTTCTGGATGTTGTGAATCACCTTGCTGTCGGGCAGGCCCAGCAGCTTCTGCACGTATTCGTTGATGCGGCGGTTGGCCTGGTGCATCAACACCAACGAGAGGTCGGCCGGCGTGAGGCTGTTGCGCTTGAGGATGGCCTGCGCCACCTCCGCCATCCGCGTGATCGCCTGCTTGAAGATGTAGCGGCCGTCCATCACCGGGTAGTGATTGCCCCGGCCAATCATCTCCGCGTCCACGTAGGGTCGATGAGCCGACCCGGCGCCCGGCACGCACAGCCGGTCATAGTCGGCGCCATCGGCGCAGATGATGTGGTCGATGATCCCCCGGTCTCCGCCCGTCTGCGCCTGCACGACCACCGCGGCGGCGCCGTCGCCAAATAGCACGGACAGGTGTCGGTATTTCGTGGCGAGGTCCCACTCGTCCTGCGGGATGGGCGTGTCGATCGCCCCATCGAGTCGGGCCCAGCTCCCCGCCCGGAACGTCATGAACATGCTGTGGACCTCGGCGCCCACCACCAGCACGGTCTTCGCGAATCCCGCCCGAATCTGCGCGTCGGCCAACTGCAGGGCGTACACGAAGCCGCAGCACTGCTGCCTGATGTCGAAGCACGGGATGTTGCGAAGGCCAAGCCTGGCCTGAAGCAGCCCGCCGTTGCCTGGCATGTAGTGATCCGGGGTCATCGTCGCGTAGACCACCAGATCGATGTCGCGCGGCTCGATGGCGGCGGCCTCGAGCGCCTGTTTCGCGGCCGGCACCGACAGGTCGAGCGTCGACGTGCCCGGATCCACGAAGTAGCGTGTCTCGACACCCGTGCGCTCGCGGATCCACTGGTCGCTGGTCTCCATGACCGTCGCGAGCATGTCGTTGGTGATGCACCGGGTGGGAATGCTCGAACCGCTGCCGATAATGAGAGAGTGGGTCACCGGTTGATTCTAGAAAGAAACGGTCTCCGTGTCACGCCGCTGGAGGCATCTGATCTGAAACGGCCCATGAAGTCCATCACGGCCCGGCGGGGTGTAGCGGAACCGGCCTTCACCCGCCAAAGTAGCCGCGGCGGGCGCGCACATCGAGTCGTTGCGGCCGTTTCACTCGTACGGCGAGCGTGTGATAGCCGCCGCGATCGACGCCGCGCGGGGTGAACCGGAGGACATAGCAGGATCGGAATTCGCTCAGCAGACGGCGAAACGTCGACGTCACATCGCCGCCCGGTGCGACGACGGGCACGACGAGGCCGCCGGTTTCCCCCGTCAGCGTAGTGTAGAACTGCTGTTCCGGCGCCCGGGCACGATCGGTCCTCTGCGCGGAAATCTGGTTGTCGTTGACCGTGACTGGCGGCGCCGGGATCGACCGCACGAGATTCAACGTTGCGTTCCCGCGGCGCGCGACGTCCACGACCATTGGCTCGTCAGAAATACTGTGGCCATCACTGCCGTCGCTGAACATGACCACGAGCTGTCGCCGAGTCGTGTCTGACGCGCTGACAAGCGCGACCGCGATGGCGTCGACGAGCGACGTTCCGCCCGACGCGGTCACCTGCTTGACCGCCGCGCTGACGGCCGGCAGGTCTGCGGTAAAGTCGATCACGCGTCCGATCCGTTGATTGAACGTGATGAGCTTCAGGCGATCCTGCTTCGTCAGGTCCGTCACGAGCTGGCGCACGGACATGCGCAGTTGATCGAGCAACTCGCCGTTCACGCTTTGGCTCACATCGAGCCCTACGGTCACGTCGATCGGGAGCTTCTCATAGCTCAGGTCGGCGATTTCCTGCGCGACGTTGTTGTCCAGAATCTCGAAGTCGGCTGCCGTCAGGCCCGTGATCGCACGATTGCCCGCTCGCACGGACACATCGACTGTGACGAGATCGATGCTCGAGCGAAACGTCGGTTGTTGTGGGGACCTGAGAACCTCCCCTCCGCCATGGGGCAACAATGCGGCGGACATCAGCGCGGCTGCCAGTACCCACGTCCGGCTCATCGCGCTCCCTCGCGTAGGGCGGCAATCGCCGCCGGATAGAACCGATAGTCGGCTTGCCAGTACTGCCACCACGGATCGAACGCCTGCCCCGCGGCCTTCTGGATCGATTCGGCCAATTGTTCGGCGGCGGATCGATCACCATGCCGGAACAACATCGTCATCAGGCCGACCCGCGGGGCCTGCGCGTCCGGCCAGGTCTGAAGCGCCGCGCGGTACGCCTTCGCGGCTTCGTCCGCATGATTGAGCGCATCGTGAAAATGGCCGCGCAGCAACTGACTGAGGTACACGAGAGTCTGGTCGGGCTCCCGCGCGCGCATCGTGTCGAGCAGGGCCAACGCCTCGTCGCGGCGGCCGAGCCGATGCAGGAGATAGGCCTTGCGCAGCCGCGCCTCCGAAACGGTGGGCTCGAACGGCAGGGTGGCGTCATACAGCTGCAACGTCTCCTCGGCGTGTTCAGGGTCGGGCG
Source organism: Acidobacteriota bacterium (assembly GCA_026393675.1). Taxonomy (NCBI): domain Bacteria; kingdom Pseudomonadati; phylum Acidobacteriota; species Acidobacteriota bacterium. Next base: position 27,387 of record JAPKZQ010000034.1, read on the forward strand.
CCCCGACCGGTGCCGTCTGATCGGAAACAATCGCTCGCGCGAGCAGGAAGCGCGGCTCGTCCGGGCATCGCTTCTGCGCGTTGGTCACGAACGGCATCGCGACGCCGGCACGAATGAGGCCTTCGACCGCCGTGAGTTCCGTCCAGTACCACAGCCGCTCGAACGCGTCGGCCCCCAGCGGATTGCGAATCAGATGGTGGTAGCTTTGGAGCAGTGTAAGGGCTTCATCCCGCGCGGCAACGTCATGTCGATAGAGGGCCGCCTCAGCAATTTCAATGACGAACGCGGCTTCCCGCCGGGGTGTCGCAGGCCAGGGATTGCCAGCGGCTCTGACGTCGCGAATGAACTGGACGGGATCGGGCAGTTGCCGCAAAGCCGTCGAGGCGGACGCATAGTCGCCGCGATCGTACGCGTTCACGATCGATTCGACCGCTGGCGGCAGCGGGCGATCGCTCGCCGCCCAGGCGGGCGCGGATTTCCTTCCGTCCGCCGGCGTGCCAAGCAAGCCATTGGCATACCCTTTCCGCGCGTGGATGAGGTACGACGGCGCCGCAGGAACGCGAACTGTCAGCTCATGCCATCCCATACGGGCGACGCCCTGGGGCATGTATCGCAGGACGTAGCTGCGCCGAAAATCGTCGAAGATCTGTTTGAAGATGCTGACCGGATTGGGATTCACAAAGAGTCCGGGCTCGTGCAGGTCGCCGCCGGTCAATCGCGCGGCGTCCCTGAGCATGTCTGGCTCGTGATCCTGAAACGGAATCCAGAAGCGACGGGACGGAAAGCACCAGCCCATCTCGATGCACTGAAAGATCGAGAGGTTATAAGCGGCCGCGAGACTCAGATGACCGATGTGAAGCGTCGCGTCGGATCGCTGCGCGATGTCGCGCACCGTTCGCGCGTCGAGCGCGCTGATAGTGTCGATACCATCGGTCAATGCGATAACGACGTGTCGGCGATTGGGCTCGACCGGACGGAGCATCGACGCCGCGAGCGTGTCATAGAGGGAGGTCAGCCCATTCGCGGTCATCTGACCGATTGCCGGATGGGTCGCGGTGTCTGGTCGCGCCGAAACAGCTGACATCCCCACTCGATCAAGAGCGGCGGAGGGCTCCAGTAGAATACGTCCAGCGGCTGATAGGGCGGCCCCCCCGGCCATTCGATGGGCGGCTGCCTCTGCCGCCGGCTCCACTCGTTCCATTCATCCGCCCGCGCCGCCTCGAGCGCAAACGTCGCGGCCGCGAGTTCGCGCCGATCGCGATCCTCGCTCCCCTTCGCGGTCGTCCACGCCGGACCATCGGCCTTCAGTTGTTTGAGCAGATCCGCGAAGTCAATCTTCGTCGCTAGGACAGCCGCGACCGCCTCGAACTCGCCGGCCGCATAGCGATCGAGCAGATCGGTGACGGAGAGTCGCTGAGCAGACGGCTGCCCGCTCGCCACACACATGGCGAGGATCACGGACAGAGCGGCGGCACGGAAAATGCGCACGACAGAAATGCGGAAAGTCAGGTGTGTTGACGTTCAGGCGCATCTTAGCGCAAATCAGTGACACCGACGGCATGACTGAAGCCGCCGCCCGGGCCCGTGGCTGTGGTAGGATTTTGCGGTCCGGCATCGGACACCACCAAGCCAGAAGGAGAACCTCCATGCGCCGACTGTTCCTGTCTCTCGCGTGCCTTGCCGTATTCCTGGTTGCCGCGCCGGCCTTGGCGCAGGACGACGAGCCCAACTCGAAAGACCACCCGATGGTGTCGAGGTTCCCGGGCTACTACATCTACAACTACGACGCGCAGGACTTCGGCGCGTTTGATTTCTATACCGCAGAGGAAACCACCAAGCACGTCGAAGGGCGCTACTGGAAGATTGAGTACCAGCTGAAGGAAAACGCGAAGAAGGGCGGCCCGATTGAGATCGGGCGCAACTACGTCAACCTGTTCACGAACCGCGGGGGCGTGAAGCTCGTCGACACCATGTCATCGGGCGGCGGCACGATGGTCGTGCGGATGCCGGCGGAGGGCAAGAACACCTGGCTGCAGGTGGAAATCACCAACAGTGGCGAGCTCTACACGCTCACGATTGTCGAGGAAGCGGGCATGGAGCAGAAGGTCGAGTTCACCGCGATGGATCTCGCCAAGGCGCTGAACGAGAAGGGCTCGGTGGCCATCCACGGCATTCTGTTCGACACCGGCAAGGCCACGATCAAGCCGGAGTCGGCGGCGGCGATGGCGCCGATCGGCGAACTGCTGAAGAGCACGCCGGCGCTGAAGCTCGAGATCCAGGGGCACACCGACAACGTCGGCGCGGCCGCAGCCAATCTGAAGCTGTCGCAGGACCGCGCGGCAGCGGTGAAGGCCTACGTCGTGAGCACGTTTGGCATCGCGGCTGATCGGTTGACCACGGCGGGCTTCGGCGACACCAAACCGGTGGGCGACAACAAGACCGACGCGGGCCGCGCGGCGAACCGGCGCGTGGAGCTGGTCAAGAAGTAGGCGACCGGCCGTTATCGCTCGAGGCCGGACTGGAGGCGGGCCAAAAGCTTCTGGGCCAGGTCGGCCATATCGGGATGCTGCGCCGCCCGCTCCGCCAGCGGGCGCGCTTTTTCCTTGTCACCCAGGTTCGCGTACGCGACGGCCCCATTGTACGCGGCGCGCGCTTGCTGCGACTGAAGCGCGGTAATCCCCTTCTGTTTGGCGGTGACGAGCCTGACCTTCCGCTCGTCCGGCAGATCGGCCGCATTGATCTCTTCGATCTTGCGACGGGCGGCCTGCTCATCCTCCACGTAACACGGCAGGGCCTGGCTGAACCTCTGGGCGCCCTCGGGCCACTTGCGCTGCATCACCAGCACACTGGCAAGGTAGTAGCCCGTGTCGCAATCGCGCGTCTGACGCCCGGCAAAGTGTTCCACGGCCGCCCGGAACTCACGCTCCGCCCGTTCGATCTCGTTGCGCGCGAGCGCCACCCGCCCCGAGAGCTTGTCGACCAGCGGATCCATCGGCAGGTACTTCCGTGCCGCGACCACTTCGTCGTTCGCCAGATCGAATTGCTTGAGATGGAGCCGGTTCCACCCGAGCCAGTAATGCGCTTCGCCCAGATACCACGTGCCGAGGCGTACCATCTCGTCGAGTACGGCAATCGCCTCGTCTGAGCGGTCGAGATAGCTCAGCGCCTTGGCTTCGCCAATCATCGCGTCGCGCTGGCCCGGCACGGCGGCAGTCACCTCGTGGTAGGCCTTGAACGCCGCCTCGACATCCTCCATCCCGAGGTAGACGTGGCCGAGAACGAGTGTCGCCGACATCAGCGACGGGATTTCCTCCAGGGCCGTCAGCAGGTGGCGTTCGGCGGTGCGAAGCGTGCCCTGCACAAACGCGCGTTCGCCCTTGAACAGGTACAATTCGCGGAGTCGCGGCTCGTCGCGGAGCACGTCGTCGAGTTGGTCGGCGTGCGCACCGGTGCACGTGGCCGCGCGGGCGCGGAGTAACGGTGGCGCGCCGGTGGGAAGGGGCCAAGGCTTCTGCTTCGCCTCTGACAACTTGTATGAGTACAAGCACTCGAGTGAGAGCAATTGGTACGCGCTCAGCAGGTCCTGCGGCGCGGACGGCTGCAACTTCGCGCGCCACCCGGCGAAGTCCCGGTTGAGCACGCTGTACATCCCGACAATCGCGTCTTGTTGTTCCGCCGACACTCCCGTGGACTTCCATCCGACGGTGTCGATAATCGACAGGAACGCGGAATAGTCCGCAGGAGCCGGGAGCTGGCGCGCCAGCTCTTCGGCGCGTTGCTTGGAACGGCCGCTGCTCAGGCCAATCTCCCGTTCACGCATCGCCATCAGCACGGCCGTATCCACGGCGCGATACGCGGCGACCGGGACCGACGTTGGGCCCGCCGCCAGTTTCTCGTAGATGGCGAGCGCCTCCGTCAGGCACCTGTAGCATCCGGCCCTGACCAGCCCGTCAGCCCTGGCAAGATCCGCGGTTGCGGCAAACGAGGGCGTGAAGTCAAGGCGCGGGCGGACCGGCGTGCAGGATGCCAGGATCACGCTTCCCACAACGACCGCCGGCACCCACCAGTCGCGACAGATTCGGATCATGGCGTTTTAGACACCGCCGCGCCGTCTACCTCTTCTCGATGTGCCGCCTGAGCCACGCGATCTGGTCGCGGGCGGCCGCGGCGTTCAACTCGTGCGTCGGTGGTCGGTGGTCGACAACGAGTTGGCGGCGACGCTGCGCGTCGGGTGACATCTTCGGCCCGCTGCAACCGGCTGGATTCCGGCGTTCGCCGGAACGACAATTCTGAGGCGTCATGCCGGTGCGAAGGCGGATTTCAAATTGAAAGCGTCATGCCGGCGGAAGCCGGCATCCAGAGAGGTACACGACTGGATTCCGGCATTCGCCGGAATGACGCAACCAATAAACCGTTCCTGGATCACGCGGATCATGTCGTCACCGACGCGCGCCGTTCGAGCTTGTTCCACCCGACGGGCCCGCCTCTGAGCGAGTCGAGCATCGAGCGGATCGCGATGTAGTACATCACCTGCCGGTAGACGAAGCGCTGCCACAGCAACAACCACAGCAGGCGTGGAGACTCCCGGCGTTCCAGGATGAAAGCCAGGCACCCGGCCAGGACGTCGGCCGCCAGGAAGAGCGCGTAGTAGAACGCCACCTGGTAGAGATCATCCGGCGTGTACTCGGCGGGGTGCATCCAGTATCCCATCCCGGCCGACACGAGCGATCCCACCATCATCAGATCGATGACGGGCGAGATCAGCGGAAACAGCACCTGAAACAGGAAGACATTCGGCAGCGCGACGAAGCCAAGCCCGCGATACCGCCACCGGAACAGCGCGTCGCGGTGCTTCCAGGCGGCCTGGAATGTCCCGAACATCCACCGATGGCGCTGCCGCACGAACGCCCGCACGGTCTCAGGCGCCTCGGTATACGCCACAGCCTCATCGTCATAGATGACGTGATACCCCGTGCGCAGGATGGTCATCGTCAGGTCGGCGTCCTCGGCCAGTGTCGCGGCCGAAAATCCTCCGGCCTCCATCACGAGCTGCCGCCGCCAGGCTCCGACCGAACCGGGCACCACCGTAATGCACCCGAGCAGGTCGAAGGCCCGGCGATCGAGGTTCTGGCTGGTGATGTACTCGAGCGCCTGCCATTTCGTGAGGAGGTTGACGCGGTTGCCGACCTTGGCGTTGCCGGCCACCGCCCCCACCCGCGGATCGGCGAAGTGGCGCACCAGCGCTGCGATCGTCGTCGACGTAAACACGGTGTCGGCGTCGAGCGCCACGACGATGTCGGCATTCGTTTGCGTCAGCCCGAAGTTCAATGCGGCCGACTTGCCTCCGTTCGATCGTTCGAACAACGTGACATGCGGCTCGCCCGAGAACTCCTCCCTGATTCGCGCCGCGGTCTGGTCGGTTGATCCATCGTCGACGACGAGAATCTTGACGCCCGGCACGCCCACCGATCGCAGCAGCGCGCGCACGGTCTGGACGATCACCTTCTCTTCGTTGAACGCCGGAACGATCACCGCGATCGGCCCGGAAAACGTCAGCGGGAGGCGGTTCTTCCGGAGCAGCCGCTCTGCGATCGCGACGCCGCCGATGAAGACCAGCCGGCCCATGCCGAGGATGATCGCAATCAGAAACAGCAGACTGACGAAGGACTGCACCAGATTGACCGAATTGAAGGCGGCGGCGTCCACCAGCGATTGCCAGTAGCCCCGGCCCTGCACCGGGGGCATGACTTGCGCCGTCGTGCGGCCCAACAGTTCGCCAACCGTCACGAACTTCATGTGGCGACGGCGGAGCTCGGCGATGATTCGCGGCAGCGCCTCAACAGTCTCGCTGCGATCGCCCCCGCCATCGTGCAGCAGGATCACGTTGCCCCGCCCGGCGGCCGCCTGTTCAATCGTCCGGGCGACAATCGCGTACACGCCGGGCTTTTTGTAGTCCTTCGGATCGATCTGCATCCCGACGGTGACATATCCCATCGCCGTGGCGGTCTCGATGGGCCGGACCTGGACCGGGGTCTCCGGCTCGATATCCTCCGAGTAGGGCGGCCTGAACAGAACCGATTGCCGGCCGAGAATGCTCTCGAAGAGCCGTTGTGTCGCCGTCAGTTCGAGCCGGAGCTGCGCCCGCGAGATGTTGGCGATGTTGGGATGCGTGAACGTGTGATTGCCGATCTGGTGGCCCTCGCGGTACATGCGGCGGACCAGTTCCGGATACTCCTGCGCCGCGAGTCCCGTCACGAAAAACGTGGCCGGCGCCTTCAGGTCGCGGAGCACATCGAGAATCGGCGGCGTGTACTTTTCGTCCGGTCCATCGTCGAACGTGAGCGCCACCGCGCCCTTCGTCGCGCCGTAGCGGGTGACAACGTACGGAGCCGGCAGCGATTCGAACTGCTCATTCGTGATGAGCGCGCGGGCATCGTCGTACGTCAGGGTCCGGCGCCCTAACTGGGGAGACTCGGTGATTGAGAGAATCTCCCCTTCACCTTCGAAGTCCACGCCGTAGCCGTATTGCACCGTTCCCAACTCGCCAATCTGGGCGCGATCCAGGGCTCGGGCATCGCCGAAAAACGTCCAGATACCCGGGTCTTCGCTGCCCAGTCGCCATAGAGCGAGGGCCGCCTTCGGGTTCAGCGCTCGCGTCATCGACGCCTGGTTGAAGGCGGTGAGGGCGTCGAGAAACCAGACTTCGTGCTCTTCGCCGTTGTCCGCCCGATACCGGTAGGTGGGATTGAGCGACTCCGGGTCGACGGTGATGGTCGCGCCCGCCTCCTTGGCGGTGAGCATGGCCTCTTCGAACGTTCTGCCTCCACGCCGTGGCCAGTCGTAGGCGTAGTTGCCAATGGCCATCACCAGTTTGTTGGGCGGCACATCCGCGAGGCGCGCCTGCAGCACGTTCATGAAGAACTGCATGCTCGACACGGGGCCAGGATCGCTGGTGGCCCAATGTTCATCGTATGCCATGACGATCAGATAGTCGACCTTGGAGGCGTATTTGCGGTAGTCGAACATGGGGTCGTTCTCGGGCACGTTCATCGACACGAGCAGGCCGGCCCCATGGAACACGGTCCACACTTCGGACATGAACGTCTGCAGGTTCGGCTGGCTGGCGTTGGGCACGTTTTCGAAGTCGATGCTGATGCCGGCGCCGCCGACCCGCCTGACGTAGTCGAATGATTCGCGGATCACCCGGCCCCTGGCCGCGCGGCTGGCCAGCATGCCCGCCAGTGGCGCACTCGGGAACGATCCGCCGGTCGCATTGTTGACGAGCGGCATCACACGCATGGAGGGCCGCCGCAGGCGGACGAAGTCGAGCGCCTCGGCCTGGCGTTCCGGGTTGTCCTCGACGAGCGTCCCGTCGGGCTTCGTCAGATGCAGCCACTCGGCCGCCAGGACATCAAAATGATCGACATTCCGCCTGAGCGAAGCCAGGCTCGCTTCGTCCCAGTTGACAAAAAAGCCGAAGATGACGGGATCATCGGTCGGTCGTGGCACCGAGGCGAGTCGCTTCCATTCCGCCTCGTGCCGGAGACGTTCCCGCTCGATCTGTTGCCTGGCCGTTCGCACGCCCCGGCGATGCAGCGGCACCACCGGCGGCCGAAGCGGAGGCGAAAGGTGGGCCGACCCCGGCAATGACGTGACGGAGGGCAGATTGAGAGAAGGCAGCACAGGGTTGACGAGGATGCTTAGAATGAGGAGACCGAACATGCCCGTCAGCACGAAGCTAACGAAGAGCATCGCCTGCCGCAGCCGCGGCCATCGCTTCCGCGACGGGTCGAAGAAGACAGGTCGCTGCTCGGTCATGTATTTGCCGTCACTACCCGTCGTGAGACCCGTCCATGATACCGCGACCAGTGGAAAATCCGCGTCAGGCATGAACCCATGACCACCAGAACCCGTGCCGTCGTCTGTGCTGCCCTGCTCCTGGTCGCGCTGGCATTCCGGCTGGCGCTCGCAATCGGCATGCCCAACGACGAGCCCGACGATGCCCGCTTCTACACGCTGCTCGCGCGAAACCTGTTGATCCATGGCGTGTACTCCGGATCGCCAACGCCCCCTCTCGCGCCGACCTATGTGCGGGTGCCCGGGTATCCCCTCTTTATCGCAGGCATCTATCGTGTGTTCGGGGTCGACAACGACACCGCCGTCCGCATGGTGCAGGTGGTGATTGAGACAGCGACCTGCTGGAGTGTCGCGTGCCTGGCGCTGGTGCTGGTGCCGAGTGCCTGGCCGCAGAAACGACGCTGGCGTGTCCAGTGTGCCGCGCTGGGACTGGCGGCCGTCTGCCCGTTCACGGCCATCTACGTCACGACGGTGTTGACCGAAGTGCTGGCCATCGCGCTTGGTACGACCATCGCGTGGTTCGCGATGCGCGCGCTACGTGAAGATACGAGCGACGGCCACCGCCAGGCTGGCGGCGGACGAGGGGCCTGGGCGTGGTGGTTCGCCGCCGGGTTGGCCGGAGGCGCGTTGACGATCGTACGTCCCGAGGGTGGACTGCTCACGGCCGGAGCCGGCGCGACCATGGTGCTGGCCGCTGTATGGCAATGGCGACGGCGCGGATCAGGATCGGCCGCCCGCGCGGCCGCGCGTGTCGTGCGGTACGGTGTTCTGCTGGTACTGGGCTTCCTGGTATGCGACGGGCCCTGGATCATCCGGAACGCCAAGCTGTTTGGTGTCTTCCAGCCCATCGCGCCGCCGACAGTCGCGATGCCGAAAGACTTCGTGACGACCGGCTACGCGAGGTGGCTCAGGACCTGGGTCAACGAACCCAGGTATGTGGGGCCCTTTGAATTCGATCAGGACCGCGCGCGGTTCTCGATCGACCAACCCCCGCCGTGGGCCTTCGATTCGCCTGAGGAACACCAACTGGTAGCCGAGCTGTTCTCCCGGTACAACGACGGTGAGCCGGGGCGGCGCGATGCTCGTCCCGGTTCGGCGAACGAGCCGGTCGGGATCACGCCTGAGCTGGACGCGCGGTTCGAGACATTGGCTTGGGACCGGATTCGACGTCATCCGATTCGGTATTACGTCTCGCTTCCTGCCGAGCGTGTCTTCTGGATGTGGGCAGGTCCCCATTCACAGTACTACCCGTTCAATGGTGATCTCGTTCCGCTCGCAAGCCTCGATCGGGACATGCGGCAGCACATCTGGCTGCCGATTTTCGCCTTGCTGACGCTGGCATGGACCGTGGCCGGCGTGGCGGGCGCGGTGCGTCTTGTCTCGGAGCCCGCATCGCGGTTCGGCCTCGTCCTGCTGGTGATGCTGGTGGTGCCGCGGCTGGCGCTGCTGGGATCGATGGAGAACCCGGAGCCCCGGTACATGGTGGAGTTGTTCCCGTTCCTGTCGGCGCTTGGCGGGGTGATGATCGGATCGGTCTGGTCACGGTGGGCCGATGGACACGTGATCGAGACGGAATAGACGAAAAAGTGAGTGGATCACATGGTTGTTCCCTGGGATCGCCACGCTCCAGCGTGGCTACGACGGCGGCCGGGCTGGAGCCCGGTGTTCCCAGGAATGCGGAAAAGCGACCCGATCACATTTCCCCGGTCACATTTCTGATGGAAGATGTCTTGGGAGGCAGCATGACCACGCGAATAAGGGAGCGTCTGTTTCGGAGCGGACGCCGGTTCGGCACGCCTGTGACTAAGGCAGCATGTGCCGGGCTGGTGGTGCTCGCGTGTGCGTCGGTGCTGGCTGTCTCGTCTCGGGGGCAGGCGCCCGCGTGGAAACCGGTCGAGGGCCGTCTGCTGACGCATTTTGCGCGGGACGTCTCGCCAACTGCGCCGCGGCCCGAGTATCCCCGTCCCCAACTGGTGCGCAAGGACTGGCTCAATCTGAATGGACTCTGGCAGTACGCCATTCGTCCGAAAGACGCGCCATCACCCGGGTCTTCCTTCGACGGCGACATCCTCGTACCGTTCCCGGTTGAGTCCGCGCTCTCGGGAGTAGGCAAGAGTGTCGCACCGGACCAGCGGCTGTGGTATCGGCGGCTCTTTCGCGTGCCACCGACCTGGAAGGGCAAGCGGGTCTGGCTGCGATTCGACGCCGTGGACTGGGAGTCCACCGTCATCGTGAATGGCCGCGAGGTGGGTCGGCACACAGGCGGATACGACCCGTTTGGCTTCGACATCACCGACGCGCTGACGCGACAGCCGGATCAGGAAATCGTCCTCTCGGTCTGGGATCCGAGCGATGCCGGCCCTCAACCGCGAGGCAAGCAGGTGCTGAAGCCGCGCGGCATCTGGTACACGCCGACGACAGGGGTGTGGCAGACGGTATGGCTGGAGCCACTGTCTGCCGTCGCCATCGAGCGACTGAGAATCGTACCCGACATCGACAAGGGAACCGTGTCGGTCGCGGCCGTGACGACCGGCCGAGCCGAAGGCCTGCGGCTGCATGCGACGATCGCCGACGAGAAGCTGCCGGTGGCGTCGGCCGAAGGACCCGCCGCAGGTCCCGTGACAGTGACCGTCCCGAGGCCGAGATTGTGGTCGCCGAAGCAGCCGTTTCTGTACACGCTGACGGTGACGCTCTCGAAAGGCGACCGGCCTGTAGACGAGGTCTCGAGCTACGTCGGCCTGCGGAAGATCTCGATCGGGCGCACAGCCGATGGTGTCGCACGGCTCCTCGTCAACAATGAGCCGCTGTTCCAGTATGGCTTTCTCGATCAGGGCTTCTGGCCCGACGGGCTGCACACCGCACCGACGGATGAAGCCATCCGGTTCGACATCGCGGCTACGCTGGGCATCGGCATGAACCTGGCCCGTAAGCACATCAAGATCGAGCCGGAACGCTGGTACTACTGGGCGGACAAGCTGGGCCTGCTCGTATGGCAGGACATGCCGAGCGGGAAGAACGACACGCCGGAGTCGCGGGCGAATTTCGCCCGCGAGTGGCAGCGCATCATCGATGCCCGCTACAACCATCCGTCGATCGTGATGTGGGTCACGATCAACGAAGGCTGGGGCCAGCCCGACAAAGCGGGCACGCGGGAATTAGCCGACTGGACGTCGCGCTACGATCCGACTCGTCTCGTCAACAACGCGTCTGGCTGGACCGACGCGGGCGCCGGGCACGTGACCGACATCCACCGGTACCCGGGCCCATCGATGCCCGCGCTCGAGCGCGATCGCGCGGCGGTACTGGGTGAGTACGGCGGTCTGGGCCTGCCTGTGCGCGGTCACACGTGGCAGGACGAGAAGAACTGGGGCTACGTCACCTACAAGGACGCGAACGAACTCGAGCGGGCCTATCGCGAGCGCGTCGCGGAGCTGCGGCTGCTGGTGGCGCGGGGCCTCAGTGCCGCCGTCTATACGCAGACCACCGACGTGGAAGTCGAAGTCAACGGGCTCATCACCTACGACCGGGAGATCGTCAAGATCGCGCCGGAGCGCCTGCTCGCGATCAACAAGACGCTGTACGACGACGTGCCGGTCGAAAAGACGATACTCCCGACGTCGGAACTGGCGGGCCGGACGTGGAAGTACACGACATCCGCCCCTCCTAACGGATGGATGCGCGATGGATTCGACGACACGACGTGGGAGAGCGGCGTGGCGCCGTTTGCGGCCGGCAGTACCGAGGGCGTGCCGCAGCGAACGACCTGGACCACGAGCGACATCTGGCTCAGGCAGACGTTCGAATGGGAGGACGGACCGACCGACGGCCTGTATGTCGTGTTAGCGCACGACGAGGACGCGATCATCTACCTGAACGGTGTCGAGGCGGCACAGGTCAAGGGCTACACCACAGGCTACGTGATGGTGCCTGTCGGCGCCGAGGCCGTCAGGGCGCTCAAACCGGGCAGGAATCTGATCGCCGCCACCTGTCACCAGACGAAAGGTGGCCAGGCAATTGATGTGGGGATTGTGAGGATGGACAGGAAGTAGATGGGGAGCAAGCAGGGGCACGAATGATCGCGCCCGTGTCTACGTCTCGCGCTCCGTCACACGCAGCCCATCGGCCGCGATCCGGATCGGCATCACCTGGCAACCGGGCATCGCGGCGACGGCGGATTCGAGCGCCACGCGATCGGCCGGATTCGGGCCGCACAGCACCGTGAGCGACCCGCCCTCCCCGCCGGCACCGTTGACCTTCCAACCGGCCGCCTTGTGCAGGCACGCGAGATCGATGAGACGCTGCGCGTCGGCTGACACCAGCGCCGGGTGCAGCCGGCGCTGCGCTTCCGTATTGTCGCGCATGGCCTCGCCGAGCGCGTCGAGGTCGCCAGCGCGGGCCGCGTCCCGCGCCACGATGGCCGCACGGCGGAGCATCTCCATGGCGGCTTGTGCAAGTGGGGTCGCGGCCGCGTCACGAATCACCTGATCGTGGACCGCCGTCGAATGGTGACTGCGCCCGAGAACGATGAGCGTCGACCGCGCCTGCAGTTGGTCGCGCATCCCTGGCGGCAACATGACCGGATGAACCCGCGCGTGCGGATACGCGTCGATCTCGACGTAGTTCACGCCGCCATACGCCGCCGCCAACTGATCCTGGACGCCGCATTGTTGTGCCAACCACTCCGTTTCGATTCGGTGCGCTGCAGTGGCCACGGCGTGTCGGTCGTCGGTCCGGCCCGCCAGCCGCATCAACGCGCCGACCAGCGCGACACAAACAGACGCCGACGTGCCGACCGCCGCGCCTGGCGGCATCCCCGACCGGACTCGCACGTCCACGTGCACACCCGGAGAAAGACCGACCGACTCAATCGCCGCTTCAAGCAACGGGTGTGGTCCCCATGGCCTGGTGCCGGGCGAGTAAGCATACGTGTCGCCAAAATTCTCAGCATGAATCGTGACGGGGGCAACGCCGGCATGGGACCGGCTCGCCTGCACATCCACCTGAGCGCCGGGGTCGATGGCGATGTGGAATACGCCCCCGTGGCCGGCGAACCAGGTGTCGGTCCACCCGCCACAGTCACAGATCCTGGTTGGCGCTGTTGCGGTTATATGTCGCATCACAAGCGCGTCCTTCGATTCCGCGTCGTCCGGTGACGGCCTTCTTGCTTCTGTCCCACAGCGCTGTGTCTTGGGGACGACGGTTCCTCCGCGTCCCCGCTCACACAAGCCGGGTGGAGTAGGCCCCAGTCCGCCGTGGAATCACGCACGGACCAGCAACCCCTCGTCAAACCGTACGTGCGGATTTCCCGCATACGGCTTCCCTCGACGTTCA
>JAPKZQ010000035.1 GCA_026393675.1 Acidobacteriota bacterium
ACGTATACTTTGGACCGGTCAGGCTGGGACTTATGGATGAACGGCTGCTGAGGATTGAAGATCACAAAGGCCGCACGGTCCGAAAGAACATGTCACCCATGTCCCCGGACTGATCTGTTACCTATCTTGCCGACCGCTCACCCTGTGATTTCTCTGCGCATGCGATCTCCGCCGCGATCCTGGATTTCGTCGTATTCAAATCGTTCCTGACTCTCCGCAACACTTGTTTCCAATCGTTGCCGCCGAACATCCACATCGCGTGGCTGCCGGCGCGGAACATGATTGAGTACCGGTTGACGACCGTCGCAGCGCGTTCGAGAAGCGCGTCGATGTCGGGCGGAGCAAGCGTCCCGGCGGGATCCGCGACGACGCCCAAGGCTACGCGAGCATCGCGGTGTGCCAAGACCCTGTTCCGAATGGCCAGCAACTTCCTGACCAACGGGTCGCCCTCCTCCGAAACGCTGGCGGCGTCGTGGAGCAAGGCGGACTCCTCTGGTTGCCTCGCGCCGTCGGCCAAGCTGTCGATGAACGGGTTGCCCTTGAGCCGTTCCCTGAACCGATCGACGTCGAAGAGATGACGATTCGCGGAAATGGTATCCACCAGGCTGCGCAGGCTGAGGGCGCCATTCTGTTGATCGTAGAGTCGGCCGAGCCGGAAGAGGGTAACCTCGCGATGGGCGTTCATCGTCAGAGACCAGAACGCCGGCGCCTCATTGAGTTCCGTGACGAACTCCGGAACGGCCGCGAAAAGGTCTTTGCACAGCCGCCAGTGTATCGACGCTGTCGCCGCGTCCTCAGCGATCGACGCCAACAGCGTCTCGAAGGCGGCTTCCGATGTCACCGGTATTTGTGCCATTGTCGCTGTCCGGCTAACGCCCGGCTTCAGCCGCGGCGGCACCAGATGCCTGCACGCGCCGCCGTCGGCTGCAAGCCGAGGTTAGCCAGTTCATCCGCCCACCTGCTCGTAGGCCTTCTGAATGAAGACCTTCGCGGCTTCGAGGTCGGGTGCATCCTTGAGGGACACTTCCAGGTCTCCCGTGCCGTAGTGGCCCACGTCGGTGACGTCCCGGAAGATCCCCTTCGGGCCACGGGCGACCTTGGGATCGAGCTTTAGGTACAGCAAGACTCGCTGCTGTTTCACTTCCATGCAGACGATGTTCTGGGAGGTCTTGTAGGCGACGTAGAACTTCTTCGGAGACACTTCAATCGCAGGATCAAGACCAGTGATGAAATCGTTGACACTTACGGCCAGCTGACGCATCGCGTCTGGTTTGCCCGTGAGATGCTGTTCGAAGGTGTAGGAGCCGGTTGCACGGGCAACAGCGGCCTTCTTCCCGGCGGCAACCATTACGGGATTCTTTCCCAGAGCCGACACCGCTCCAACACCTGAATCGGACTTCTGAAAGATCTCCTCGAGGTACAAGACGTCGTTCGCGAACAGACGGTACGTCCACAGCTCGATGTTCGCCCCCATCATGCGGACCGCATGCAGATCGTACTTTCGATAGTTCGGAGCTATGCAGATGACTCGAACGTCCGACCAGTCGACCTCGATCTTGGGGCCTAGCACTTTCTGTGCGGCGATCTCGAAGTCTCCCCGATGGTCCTGAATCCACGACAGGTAGAAAAGACTCTGGTTCACGAGGTCGGACGATTCAACGTTCTTGTACTCGACAATGACCGGGTTGTTGTCTTCGGACAGGCCAAGGGTGTCAATCCGGCCCGCGTGTTGCGCTCCTGTCGAAAACTCCGACGCCACGAGGCGACACTTGAAGACCGTGTCGAAGTTCTTCTCGACGAGCTGCTGCAGCAGCTTCTCTGAGCTAAACTTCGA
This sequence comes from Acidobacteriota bacterium, assembly GCA_026393675.1. Taxonomy (NCBI): domain Bacteria; kingdom Pseudomonadati; phylum Acidobacteriota; species Acidobacteriota bacterium. Next base: position 1,835 of record JAPKZQ010000035.1, read on the forward strand.
CTGTGCCACGGGCTGCAGGGTCGATTTTGAAACCGTGAACAATGGCATGGTCTCGAATCCGAATCTGGCTAACGCCGCGCATCAGCAGCGCGCGGCGCGCCATGCCTCAACATCGCGCCGACCGTCTGCTGCATGCGCTTGTTCGGCGGCATCCGCACAGGTCCACGGCTCGTCACATTCCCCCATGGAACCGACCGAACGTGCGTGCAAGCATGACTGACATGATCAGGATGCCTACTCCCACGATGAGTACGTGTCGGGTCTTCCGCAGATCAAACCGTCCCACGCGACACACGAGCAGGTAGCCAACCGCGAGATTGAACAGACCCCACAAGACGTTGACCGTCGAGGAGGACAGGCCTTCCCCAGGTGGCGATGCAAACGGACTCTGAAACGCATGCCCGGAGATCCCGTTGCCCAGGTGTGGAAGAGCGTTCGCGAGAAAGGCACCGCCGAAGAAATACGCTACGTAGTGGTACCAGCGCATCGAAGTCTCCATTCACTCAAGTCCGCCGAACGTTCCGCGCTCACCCGCCGGTGCTCACGATACACCAGCGCCGGTCGGGTGCAGCGCGTTGTTCGGCGGCTTCCTCCGCATTCAGACCCAGTTCGCCGTCTTGAGCCCCGCGACTCGCTGGAAGTGCTTGGCGTTGTTGGTGACCAAGGTCAGGCCGAGCGACAACGCATGGGCCGCGATAAGCGTGTCAAACGTGCCGATAGGCTCACCGCGCCTCGCCAGGGCATTGGCGATCGGTCCGAACCGGTCAGCGGCCGCCCGATCGAACGGCAGCACCGCGACCGACAGCACGAACGTGTCGATGAGGCCGTGCAGTTTGCGCGACCCTTTCGCGTCCGCACCGAAGCGCAACTCCGCCAACGTGATCGAACTGAT
>JAPKZQ010000036.1 GCA_026393675.1 Acidobacteriota bacterium
GACGCGTCGCCCTTCACCTTGTTGTTGCCGGAGATCTGGTCGACGTCGGGGTCGTTGGCGAGCGCCTCGACCTGGCCGGGCGTGCCTTCGAGCGCCACGCCGTTCGCGAGCTGTTTCTTGACGCGCAGGCCGTACCGAGCCACCAGATCCTGAGCCTTGGCCCTGCTCTCGACAATCACCTGCATCAAGGTGCTCGAGGGAGCCGCCAGCTCGAAGGCCACATCTTTGGACAGCCTCGCCCGGTGCTGCTGCGCCGTGCCAGGCGCCGGCGCCGCCAGCGCCAGCATCGCGGTCAGTACCGCCGTCAGCGTCCATCGGTTGAGTGTTTGCGTGCCCTTCATAATGCCTCCGTGGGTGGCCCCCCACATGTCCCGTTGCCGTGACCGCTTTGAGTGACCCTGTCTAGAACCGTTCGAGCCAGTGCGACCTGATCGACTCCATCAGTATCCGCTGCGAACCCATGGGCGTGCGGAGCGTGTGGAGCCGGCCGTCGCGAATCCAGTAGTAGAGAGTGCGGCGCGAGATCCCCAGCATCTGGCCTGCCTGCACGAGCGAGACGCTCCGGGCGGCACCAGGAACAAAGGGATCAAAATCGTCGCCGTGCATGGTCATTCCTCCACCTCCACGCCTTTCCCCTAGCGAAAGCCATGCCACATGAGGGTGTGGTCGAAGGATTCGTGCAGTTTTATGGAAGTGTATGAAAATGAGGCAGTTAGCGGGGCGCGTCTTGGGCAGGGAGAATCGGACCTAACTCGCCACCGGCCAATCGGTTGGCCGGTCGGCCAAGGGGTTGGCCCGGGGTCGGGCGCCCCGTTGCACGGTATTCTGAGACACGGCGTCTGGCGGGCGGTGGCCCGGGCGGACCGGGCTGCCACGCCGGGCGGATACAAGGGGTGTGCGGATGGGGTCCGTGCGCGCACAGGTGCGGGTAGGGGCCACGACAAAACCGTCGGTCCGCCCTCGAAAGCGTGGGTGGGATTTGGGAACGACGGCCGTGGCGGCGGGTGCCGACTCACCGGCCCCGTGCGACACACTGATCGCGCCGCGCCGCCGCGTCCGCGAGATTCTCTTTGGTGCAGGCCGAACGATACGTGGCCCGGCAGCCCTCCGTGCAACTGTTTTGGAGATGCCGCCGTCGCGGTACAGCTTGCAGGTCTGTTCGTAACAGGCGGTGAAGGCCCTTTCGGCGGTCGGGCAGCCGTCGCTCCAGCTCGCGAGCCCCGAGTAATTCCAGTGGGTGTTGGCGCTGATCTGCCTGGCCTGCTCCTGATAGTCGGATTCGCATTTCGCGACAGCCTGCTGATTGGGCTGGGACTTGGTTGCGGGCGCTGGTGTCGCGGGTGTCGCGGGTGTCGACCCGCCCGCGGCCGGTTTCGACGCCGGCTTCGGATGTTCCTTCTCCCACTCCGCGACGATGTCTTCCACCGTCCTCGACTTCTTCGGCGGAGCCCGAAGCGCGCCAACGCGCGCCGTCATCCACTTGATCACCTTCTCGTTTGTCCAGATCTTCACATGCGCAGGAGTGATGTCGAGGAGACCAGAAGGGCGCCAGTTTACCTCCACATTCTCTGCGCCGGCCAGGTTGTGCGAGAGCGCCGACACACTGTCGGCAGGGTCGTAGAAGTTGGTCCAGTGCTGCACCACGCTGGGCCGCCCAGCGGCAACGTCGACGCCTAGCAGCCCGTGGTGAAAGTCGATCGATAGGCATTGGATAAGTTCTGGGGGGATCGACACGATCGATCGCCTGTACTACACTGTCGCATATGGCGATGGGCACCCGCGAAGCTGAGCAACCGCCCCTGTGGATCGCGA